>NZ_JBPLBG010000031.1:0-188353 GCF_054039255.1 Candidatus Harpocratesius sp. | reverse complement strand
CGATTGGATTGATATATCTAATGGTTCACTTATCATATTAATAAGGAAGAATGGAAATATTATAAATGCTTAACAATTATGATATATTAATTAGATTTTTGTCGAACATGGGAATTTAAAAATTCTCGAAGTAATAAACAATTTGATAAAAGTTTATCATCTAAATTTGACTAAAAATGAAAAAGAAAAATGGCTTAATGATTTTGGGTTAAAAAATTTGAATAATGTGAGAATAAAGTTTTTGTCTGGTGGTCAAAAACAAAGAATGGCAATATTATGTGCTCTATTATCGGAGCCCGATATTTTAATATTAGATGAACCGACCAGTCATTTAGATATTAAATCAGCAAATAAAATAATTGATCGGATCAAAACAATTGTTAAAGATAAAAAAATGACTCTTCTTATTTCAACTCATTCTGTTAATTTAGCAGAAAAAATGGATAATGTATTCGAATTATTTAATGGGCAATTTAGAAAATCAGGAAAATATTTTAAAAATGATGTGAATGAAATTTCCATTAAAAAATATAAAGAAACTTTAGTTTATTTGAATAGTGATGGAAAAATTTTGATTCCAGAAGAATTTTTAAACAAGTTTAAAAGCAACTATGTAAAAATAATAGAAAAGGAAGATCGTTTAGAATTAATTCCTATAAAAGAAGACGAAATATAAATTATAATAACAAAGAGTGGATTTTAGTGAATAAACTGATTGAAGTGAAAAATGTTTCAAAATCTTTTGTCTCAAAATATTATAATATTTCTGTATTGGAAAATTTAAACTTAGATATTAAAGAAGGTGATTTTATTACAATTAAAGGTAAATCAGGAGTGGGTAAAACAACTTTCTTTAAATTATTGATGGGTTTGTTAAAACCAACTTCAGGGTTTATTTTTTGGAATTCAAAAGATATTTTCAATTTATATAATTCAAATACCCGTAATTACCTCAGAAGAAAATTCATTTCGATGATTTTTGAAGATTTGTTATTAATATCTAACTTAACAGTATGGGAGAATCTTTATTTTCCATTATCAATTCAAAATCAAAATTTTGATGAAGCTCGATCAAGAATTAAATTTATACTGAATCAATTAGGTATTGCTGAGCTCTATGATAAGAAAATTTATCAAATTTCTGGAGGGGAACAACAAAGAGTGGCAATTGCACGATCATTAATCGTTGATCCAAAAATTATTATTGCTGATGAGCCAACTGGTTTTTTGGATGCAGAAAATACTTCAAAAATTGTTGAATTATTCCAAATTTTGAATAAAGAAAAAAACATTGCATTCGTTATTGTAAGTCATGATTCTGAAGTATATTTAGCAGGAAAAACAAAATATCATTTAAAAAATAAAATTCTGAATCTTGATCAGTGAAGTGCGAATAAGTTTATATAGATCATTTCCTTCATTTTCCAAATCTCTCCTATCTCCCGAAAGTATTTTGGGATTTCACTGAGGTACAAGGGAATGAATACGAATTCCATTCCCGCAATTACCAAAATCAGAATGCCTATGAAGGATGTACCGAACTTGACCCTCGTAAAACTAAAAACCCATTGTGGACCCTAGAACGCGTGCAGTATATCGAATATATCGAATCTAACATCCTGTAATTGCTTGATAAAGAAATGCGTTGCTTTTTTTCAAAGCAGCTAAGACTTGGTGCCTAAAAGTGTTTTTAAAAAATAATTATCCCATTTACCTTTAGAAGATTTACTTCTCTTTTTATATAAATCTTGTTAATCCAAAAAAATTTTAATCAATGAAACTTTCAATTTCTTATTGTTTAATTCAATAAAGGATAGTGAATTGAATGCCAGTAACAGACCCTTACTTAAGGAAAGTCGCCGATCATTACCACTTATATACTTACATTTGCAGAAAGTGTGGTGCTAGAGCTCCATTTCGTGCTAAGAAATGCCGAAAATGTCATAGTAAAGATCTTCGGCCAAAACGACGTGAACGATAAAATTTATATAATTGAGGTAAAAAAAATGCCAGAAGAAATCTTTGATGTGGAAAAATTTTTAGAAATTGCCAAAACTCGTGCGACAGAATGCCGGATTAAAAAATCTGGAGATCATGTAAAACTTAAATTACGTACACCAACTAAGTTATATACTTTGAAGACAAATTCTGCCCAAGCTGAAGAAATCTTAAAGCAGATTGAAGTTGAACATATCGAATTATAATCATACTCTGATCATTATATAATACTATGCAAAATCGTTTCGAGTATATTATTACAACAGATATGGTGGTTGTAATAATATTACATATTTGATCGCTTTTTTTTGCATAAGATTTTTTTCGATTTTTAAAATTGAAAATAATAAATGAAATATTGTAGTTATTTATTTTATTACATCAACTGATGGAGATTTAATAATACTGATGAATGGACAGGCAAATTTATTACATAAATACAAACAAGCGATAATTCTTAGAACAGATTTGAAAATGTCAACAGGAAAAAAAGTTGCTCAAGGATGTCACGCTAGTGTTGTTGCAGTAGAATCTGCTCAAAAAAATCATCCTGGCATTTATTCAGGTTGGAAACAGGAAGGACAGAAAAAAGTTGTATTAAAGGTGTCTAGTGAAGAAGAACTGCTTTTGCTCTTCAATCAAGCAAAAAGGGCATCTTTACCATGCAGTTTAATACAGGATGCTGGATTAACTCAGATCCCTCCTGGAACAAAAACTGCAGTTGCAATAGGTCCTGCATTTGCTAGAGAAATTGATAAATTAACTTCTCATTTGAAGCTTTTATAAAATAATAAAAGATCAAGATTAGGAATTAATTTTTTTTAAATTCCAATTTAGGATGGCAAAGAATAAATTATCAGAAAGCTAATCAATCTAGCAGTGAATAAATTATGCCGATGATCTCTCTCCAAGTAAGTGCAGAATTACAGAAAAATCTGGATAACATTCAAGAAAAATTAGGATTTTCTTCACGAAGTGAATTGCTCCGAAGTATAATTTTGGAGTTTATAAGTTCTCACACGAAAGATCTTCCCATTTTAAGACACCAAATTGCTGTTATTACAGCACATTATGAAGCACGTGAGGATATAGCAACAAAATTTTCCGCAATCGTTCAACAATATGATGAATTGATAAAATCAATTTCTCAATATCATTTAAAAACTCGAATAATCAAAACTTTATTACTTTCAGGGAATTCTATGGATATAAATGATTTTTACAGAGAAATAAGTGGGGATCGGTTATATAAGTCAACAATAACCTATTTAGTAATTCCTGAAAAATCAGAATGAAAACTTATTCGCACTAATCGACCCCTTTGAAGAAAAACTTATTCGGACCAGAATATGATGATTTTTTATTCTAAAATTTATATCTACAAAAAATTAATCTGTTATAAATTTTCTATAAATATTTCTTTAAAATATTTTGAAAATCTTCAAAAGTATAAGGTTTGAGAAGAACATCATCAAAACCATATTCTTTAAAATTGATTAACACAGGATTGTAACCAGTTGAGACAATTACTTTTGGTTTAGGAAATTTTGCTTTTAATTCCAAAATTGTTTCCTTGCCCCCCATACCTTTAGGAATTGATAAATCCATTATCACCAAGTCGAATGGTTCGTTTTGTATATATGCATCAATAAATTTGTTTAATAATTCATTTCCGTCAAATGCACTTTGATATTCAAATCCCAAAGCTTTACACATTCGTTTAAGTAACATATGGATGCTGTTTTCATCATCTAAACCGATGATTTTCCCTTTATATTTAGGTGATTTAGAAAATGGTGACATTTTTGTTTTAGTTTGAATTATATCTTCCGCCTCCATGAATAAAAGAAAGAAAAAAACTATTTAAATCCGTTTTTTGGAATGTTTATAGAAATAATTATATTAAACGTAAAGAAAAATCCATTATTTTATGAGGGTGAAATATTAATGAAGATGTACTTATAATATCAACTCCAGCTTTTGCATATTCGACAATATTGTGAATATTAATATTCCCCGAGGCTTCAAATATTATATTTTTTGAAAGAGATATGTCAGAAAGAATATTACGTATTTGATCGGGTGTCATATTGTCCAACATAATAATATCTGCCCCGTGTTGAATCGCTAAGGGAATATAGCTTGGATTTTCAATTTCAATCTCTATTTTTTTACTAAAACTTGTTTGTTCTTTAGTTTTTGTAAGTAATTTGGCAATATCTCCTTGATAATATTTCAGATGAGTATTTTTTAAAAGAATCATATCGGATAGATTCCAACGATGTACATCCCCACCTCCTAAAAATACTGCTTTCTTTTCGAAATAAGTGAATCCAGGCGTTGTTTTTCGTGTGGCGGCAATTTTGGTTGTAAGATTTTCTTTTTTAAGTTGAATAATAACATCAAATGTGCTACTGGCAATGGATGAAAGTTTCATCAAAAAATTCAAGGCAGTGCGTTCAACCATCAAGATAGTGCGAAGATTTCCTTGTAATTCTATAATTATATCGCCTTTATTAACTTTATTTCCATCTTGAGCAAGGGAAGTGACATTAATATCATTATCTTCAAAAAGTAGTTGTGCTTCTTCCATGCCAGCAAGAATTCCAGAAGATTTTGCTTTTATTTTTGCAGATCCTTGTTCTTGAACAGGAATCATACTACTAGTAATATCTCCAAATCCGATATCTTCATTAAGAAATCCACGCAATTTTTGTAGAAGTATCGATTTAGGAATTGGAAAAGGAGCGTTTGGATAATTCATGAATTGATCAGTATATCTAAGTGTATTTCATCTCTTTTAATTCTTTTATTTTCAATAAATTTTTTTCTTTTTGGTCTTTCTCTTTTTATTCATCTTTTTGTTTTTTTCTTTTTTTTTCTTTTTTTTACATTAATTTGTGATTTAAATTGTGTGCCAATTGTAGAAGATGAACGATCTTTGAATAAAATGTTTTTTTGGTCTTTTTTTTCTCGATATGTGTATGGAACATAAATAGATTCTTTTGTATATGGGTTAAGGCCCGTGTAGTACATGCAAGTAGATACCGACATTGGAGTAGGTGTGAAAATTTGGATTGATTCTGTATTTTTTTCTCCTAATTTACAGATTTTATTTCGTAATAATTGAGCATCTTCCATTGTACTACCTGGATGAGCAGTAATGAAATAATATTTTAACCCTTGCTTTGGATCAGGATTAAGTTGATGAAATTTCCTAAAAAATTCTGAAAATCGAGAATTATCTTTATTCATTAAGTGATAAACACGAGGAGAGAAATGTTCTGGAGCAATTTTTAAATGTCCAGAAATATGGTGAATGATTAATTCTTTCATATATTCTTCGTGATCCATTATCATATCATAGCGAACACCACTCCGCACAAACACTTTTTTTACTCCAGGTATTTTTCTGGATTCTTTCAATAAATCAAGCGCTTTTTGATGTGTTCGATCTAAGATAGGACAGTTTATACAGTGCTGTAAGCAAGAATCACGGTTTGAACAATCCATTCCATACATATTTGCTGAAGGTCCGCCTAAATCGCTGATATATCCATGAAAATCTGATAGATGTGACATTAATTCAATTTCAGATAAAATACTCTCTTTACTGCGAGAAATTATTTTGGTGCCTTGATGAAGCGCAATTGCACAAAAATTACATTCTCCGATACATCCTCTATGAGTGATAATGGAAAATTTTGCCATCTGTAATTCAGGAAAATCAGAAGGTATGTTATATGTGAAAGGGAGGTTGTATATTCTATCCAGTTCCTCTGTGGTATATTGATGCATGCGAAATTGAATTACTGCTCGATTATCCACTTTTTGAAGAAGATTTTTAGAATTAGAGAATATTAGTTGCATATCACAGAATCGAAATTTATCCGTACACACTTCTTCATGTGATGGAAGAACCTCGAGGTTTTCTGTTTCTTCTTCGACTTTTTTCTTCTCTTTTTGCGAAACTATGATTGATGTTCCTTCAATTCCGATTAATTTTTGTTTTTTACTAATTCTGTTTGCAATTTGAATAATTTGAAATTCTCCAGGGCCATATACCAAAATATCTGCTTTTGCATCAAAGAGAATGGATCGTCTAATTTTATTGTCCCAATAATCATAATGGGAAAATCTTCTAAGTGATGCTTCTACTCCTCCTAAAACAATAGGTATTTTACGATTACGGCCTTCTTCAGTTGATTTTAATGCTTGTCTTAACTTTTGGGCATATACTATTGTTGCACGGTCAGGAATGTTTGATTGAAATGGGTGGTATGGATCTTCTGCTCTTTTTTTTTTAAGGGGTGTATAGTTTTGAAGCATGCTATCAATGCTGCCAGAAGAGATTCCAAAAAAAAGCCTAGGTAAACCCAATTTCAAAAAAGAAGTTGTAGTTCGCCAATCTGGTTTCTCAATAATTCCAACAGTATATCCTTCATTTTCTAAAACTCGCGCAATTATTCCAATCCCTGAATGAGGATGATCTGCCCATTTTTCTCCCGATATTAAAATTACATCAAAGAACGGCCCTGAAGTATTTGTCTGTTGAGGAAGTGTTGTAGATATCATTGAAACTCTGTACTATTTATGTTCTATTTGTTATTAGAAATAAGAAATAAAAAATGATTCTGTTTCTTTGTGTAGAAATCAGATAAATTGAGTAAACTCTGTTCTTTTTTCAATATAGTTCTTATTTTTTAAAAAATCATTGTGTAATTTGTGAAATTAAACTAATCTACACTAATTTACACAAATTTTATTCACCGATTTTCTTCTGCACAACTTTACCTCGTGGGGATTCTTCTTCAAAAATAATTGCTGTGAATCTTTCTACTTTAGTTTTTTTAATATCACGCCAAGCTTCAGGTTGTAATCCTGCTTTCATACATGTATGACCAAGAAATGTAAAAACATCCCAATTTCTTCCATATTCAATTGGAACTTGAGGTAATAATAATCCTCGATGCCACCCACGAGTTATAATCAAGCCATCTCGTCCAATTTTGATATGCTGTTCATAATCTTCAGGTTTTTCCACTGATATCTCTTCAGGAACTGTTAAGACAGAAACTTCTACAACCAAATGTTCCATTTCTGATAATTTCACAGGAGGAAATCTGGGATCATCTACAGCTGCAGAAAGAGATACTTTTGAAATCGTTTCCCAAAGTGGATAATAGGGAAGAATATAACCTATACAACCTCGAAGAGGATTGTCTCGTTTTGGAAATTTATTTAGGGTGACAAATGCTCCAGCATTGTCTGCATATTTATCACGAATATCATTTGGTACATCGATATTTTTCTTAGTTTTGAGGTAATATTCAATATTACTGCGTGCAAAAGCTACTAATTTTTGACCATCAGCTAAAGTGATTTCCATTTTTTATCACCTTATAATTCTGAGACTCGATTTAAAAAAGTACCGAAAGGTGAAAAAATACCCGAATTACGCTCAAAAGCAAGTTTACCTCCCAAAAAAACATAATCAATCTCTGCAGATACTTGATATGATTCCCATGCCGTCCATTTTTGTTTGCTTTTCATCTGAGTCGGGTTTAATGGATAAGGCTCTGTTTGATGAACTACAATCAAATCTGCATCCATACCTGGAGCAATTTTGCCTTTGTGAGATAAATTAAGGAGTTTTGCAGGGTGAGTTGAATACATCTCAACTAACTGTGCTAAAGAGATCTCTCCTTGGAATACTTGAGAAAGTAAAATCCGGCTTGCAAAATCAATTGAAGGAAATCCTGATGGGATTGAAAAAAAATCTTGTGATTTTTCTTTATATGTATGGGGTGCATGGTCTGTTCCTATTATATCTGCTTTGCTATTTTGCCATTTTTTCTTTAATTGTTGCTGAATTTCAGGAGATCGAAGTGGAACAAGCACTTTTGCGAAATTTTCAGAGGGAAATTTCATATCATAATTTAAAAGGAGATGATGTGGTGAAACTTCAATTGAACAATGATACCCCTTCTTTTTCAGCATTTCTTGGATTACTTCGATAATTTCAGCACTTGAGACATGTACAAAATGGACATGGGGTGCATCTTTAGGTTCTGGAAAAAATTTATACAAGAATGCAATAATCATTTCTACAAAACCCAATTCATTTGTATAAACTGGATGTGATACATGGTGAGCAAATAAATTTGGATTTGGGGAATTCTCCATTTCTGCAATTTTTAATCCTTGTTCGTAAATTTTCTTCAAAGATTTTTGATCTCGTGGTAATTCTGGATGAAAAAGAATTGGAACATTGTTCTCTTTACATATTTTAAAAAGTTGTCTCCAATAATCATATTTTTGTTGAAAATTATCTAATATTTGAGAAATTTTTTGGGCGAATTCACCTGGATACATATCGCTACGCCAACCATCTTCCCATTTTAAGGGAAGATTATCTGAAAAATCTCCTGGATAAACCTTAACTCCAAAAATCCCTTTTTTTTTCATTACTGGCAGTTCAGAAAGATTGAAATCTTGTTTAATACTCGTATAAATTCCAATATTACAATAGATAGGAGTTGTGTTTATCTTTTCTTTGAAATTTTCAATGGATTTGGGAGAAGACAATGGGGGTTTAGTATTTGGCATAGTAATGACAGTAGTTACTCCTCCAAAAAGTGCTCCTTTTGATCCAGTTTGAAGCGTTTCTTTACTTGATTGTTCAAAATCTCTAAAATGAACGTGCATGTCAATAAATCCAGGAAGTACTAATGCACTTTGTAAATCAAATATCTTAATCTTATTTCTACTATTTTGATCATTTTTTTCATTATCCAGATTTGAAAATGAACCTTCATGAATTGATTGAATTTTGTTTCCTTCTATAATTAAATATCCAAAAATGAGTGTGTTATTCGTAAATATTCTGGTATTATTCAAAACAATTCGGTTTTGTTGATCATTCATTTTCATCCCTACTTCAATTCAGTGATCAATATTATATTACCAGAGATATTTCTTTCGTTTCTTTTTTTGACCTTGTGCCATCATTTGTTGAAGCTGGTTAATATCCATACCTTTTGGAATGCCTCCAGATAAATCACCCAAATCACCCATTCCTGGAATGTTTTGAGCTGCACCTTTCTTTCCTCTAACCTTCTTTCCAAACATTGTTTTCATTACTCTATTCATTTGACGCCATTGGTCTAAAAGTTTTTTAACTTCTGTATAAGTGGTTCCACTACCTTTAGAAATACGTGTGATCCGAGTCTTTTTAATAATTATGGGATCATCTTTTTCTTCTGGTGTCATTGATTGGAGCATAACTTTTATTTTTTCCATATTTGCTGAAGCTGCGATTTTAAACTGATCTGGAAGATTTTGACCTCCAAGCATGCCAATTATTTTTTTTACACCACCCATTTTTTGAATGGATTGTAATTGAACATACATATCTGTGAGGGTGAATTTTCCTTTCTTAATCCTTTTAGCCATATCTTCTTGATCTTCTTCATCTAATCCCAATTCTTCAATTTTCTCTAATAGACCTTCAATATCAGGGATACCCATTAAAGTTCCGACAAATTTCGTTGGATTAAATGTTTCCAGATCGTCAACCCGTTCTCCAACTCCAATAAATTTTATTGGTGCTTTAGCAGCGGCCGCAGCGGATAATGCACCGCCACCTTTAGCAGAACCATCCAATTTAGTAATTATAATACTACCCACATGTGTTGTTTCAGCAAATGCTTTGGCTTGAGAATAGGCTTGTTGACCTAAAGTTCCATCTATTACCAGCAGTGTCTCATTTGGTTTAATTACAGATTCTAGTTTTTGCATTTCCTTCATTAAATCTTCTTCTTGTTTATGCCGGCCTGCTGTATCAACAATTATTAAATCTCGTTTATCTTTACCTTTAGCTTGAAGAAAATGCTTCATTCCTTTCTTCGCAATTTTTATGGCATTTTTCTCTTTGGGAAGCCCATAATGTGGCACTCCAATTGAATCCATAGTTTGAGCCAGCTGATCATATGCTCCAGGTCGCCATGTATCAGTACATATGGCCCCTACTTTAAAACCTCTATTTTTATAGTAATTTGCTAATTTGCCTACTGTAGTCGTTTTACCGCTTCCTTGAATTCCTACAAGCATAATTACTGATTGTTTTCCTGTTTTTATGCGTTTTGGTGCTTCTTTTCCACCTAGGATTTCAATAAGTTGATCATGAAGGAGTTTAATAATAAATTCTTTTCGATCAATTTGTCTATTTATATGTTGATCCATGGCTTGTTTTTTAATTGCATCTGTGACCTGTAAACATAGTTCAACTTTAACATCTGCCATCAATAATGCCCTTTGAAGTTCTTGTAAAATGGCATTTATAGTATCTTTGTCAATTTCTGGTAATCGACGAATTTTCCTAATTAAAGTGTCCAGCGACTTTCCCAAGTTATCAAGAACCAATTATTCCACACCCAATTATTTTTCAAAAATTACGAATCTATAAAAGATTTTTTTTATTCTATATCAATACAATAAAAGAAGGTAGTATTCAAATTTTTTTCGTTTTTCATGAATAGGAAAAATTATATCTTTAATTTTCAAATACTCTCTTGGTGTAAAATAAATGATTAATGTATTTTCAGATTTTTTCAATAAAATCAGTATTCAATTCCGAAAAAAGAAGGTATATCTCCCACTACTTTCTATCATTCTTTTAGGAATTTTATATGGTGGATCTTACGGAATTATCCAATCGACTATTAATAATCAAATGAATTCTAATAATAATTCTCCCGATTCCAAATCAGATCCTATGAAGCTAAATTATATTTATTTAATTTCAGCTACTGAAGAATATCTTGATTTAAATTTCTCTTTATTTTTTCCAATTGATAAATCTATGCCAGATATCTCCATAAAATTGATTTATTTCGAGATTTATCATGAAGGTGATCGAATTACTGATCTTTCATTTCCATTACTTCCATTTGGAAAAATGCATTTAGCGCCAAGTATCACAAGTTTTAATTTAACTGTTAGAGTTGGGATATCCAATCAAATAGGTATTAACAAGATGATTAATCATTTAGTGTTAAGTGAAAATGTATCTCTACATGTTATTGGAAAATTTAAGTTGCAGGGGTTTGGTGTCATATATCCTGCTTTTCATCTAGATCAAGATTTTGTATTATCTTCAAAACAACATTCGAAAAAGCTGTTGAATTTTGAATTTCAAAGTTTCGAGATTGATTTAGATGCATTAACATATAGCATGGAATACACAATTAAGATTTTCAATCCATTAAATTTCTCTTTTAATTTACTTTCAGTACAAGGAGATTTAGATTTTGATGATTTTGATGGAGTTGGGCTACTAGGACCAAAAAAAAATATTCATATTTCAACAATTTCGTACAACTGGAGTGAGAATCCGTTTAGTATTCATGCAAATTCAGAAAATAGTAAATCAGTTTCGTTCACAGACGAGTTACCAGATATTTTTACTTCTTCTCGTCTACTAGATGAATTAGATCAGAATCAACTTGCAATTGATGTAACTAAAGGTATGATTACTATTCAATGGAATGATGTAATATTATATTGGGAGTTTACTTTAGAAGATATTGCAGTGTAAATTAGTTCATAATTTTGATCTTTTTTTAGTTCTTTATTTGAGAAAATAATATTTGAGTAAAATTTGGTAAAATAGGCAATAAATCTGAGATATTTGAAATAATTAAATCCGCTTTCTCTCTCTCCATAATTTCTTTAGTTGCAAAGCCTGATAAAACTCCAATTGTTTTACAACCTGCCCGTTTTCCTGCTTGAATATCAATTTTCATATCTCCGATCATCACCATATTTTTAATTGGAATATTCCATTTTTTAGCCAATAATAGAATTCCTGCTGGATTTGGTTTCATTTTTGTTACTTTATCTCTTCCTAAAATATTATCTTTAAAAATGGTTAACAAATGTTCTCTACCCACAAATCTTTCACTTATTTCCTCCATGCTAGATGTTGTTAAAATCCCAATTTGTCCTCCTAACTCGATAATTTTCTCAAATACCTCCATACTTCCTGGAAAAAGAGAACAAGATGAAATTTCACGCTTATAGACCTTTTGGCACTTTTTAATAAATAAAAATCGTTTATACCATGGAATTCCAAATGATTTTGCTATTTTGAGAAAAATTCGAAGAATAATAAGTTTGGAACCATCTTCTCCTAGTACATTTAATATTTCTTCTTCTAATTCTTTAATAACTGATTTTTTATTTTGATAACCCATTTCCTGCATTGCAATTAAAGGAATATTTCTCGCTAAATCAATATCATCAAGTATAGTTCCATCAAGATCAAAAACGAAACCAAAATTCTGTAAATTTCTCACTTCAATCAATATATTTAGAGAAGGGTGCTTATCTTAAAAATCGCACTTTTTATGTTTTACTTTTTTTTTAAAAGATTTTCCTTAATATATTGAACATCCCATTTTCTTGCCACGCTAACAAAAAAGCGCAAACTTCAAAAAATTAGACATCTTAATTAATCGTATATGGAACTGTGAAGGAGAGTAAATCAGTATTTTTCTCTTATCACATTTTCACCTTTTGATGTGAAAAACTATGGCGCGAAAATCAGCAAATAACTTGAAAAAAGGAAATTACTTTATTAATCCAGATGACAGAGAACCTTACTTAGTTTTGAGTAATGATCACTCTAAATCAGGAAAACATGGGCATGCAAAATCTCGAATTGGATGTGTAGGTCTATTTACAGGAAAGAAAAAAAGTCTTACCATGACTGCTGATACAAATTTAGATATTCCTGAAATTCAAAAACGACAAGGTCAATTAATAGATATCAATGAAAATGATCGAACTGTGCAAGTAATGGATCTTGAAACCTATGAAACATTTGATATTGCTTATCCTCTTGATGAAGAAGACTCAGAGACTAGTAAATTACATGATTTACTTGATGATCGATCGATCTGGGGAGATGTGACTGTTGAATTCTGGACAGTGGTTGGTCGTTCGTTCGTAACTCGAATTGTTTTACCAAAATAATTAGTTTTATTTTTTTCCCAGATATTTTCTGATTATTTTTCTATAATTTTTATAAATAATGGTGTCTGTTGTGAATGAAGCTCCACAAATTAAATCCCGAGAAGCTGGAGATCATCGGGCGATAGGAATTGCGTGTAGATTAGATTCGCCCGAAGCACTTAAAATTGTGCAGTTTATTACTGATTTTTTGCTTAAGAAAAATGAAAGAATTTCTTATGAAACTCGTATTTCTTCGAAATTTATTCGACATTTTGCTAAAAACTTGGGTGACATGACAACAGATAATACTAAATTTATCATCTCAGTTGGTGGGGATGGAACTGTATTACGTGTTTGCCAAAATCTACCTAAGAAAAAACTTCCTCCAATATTAGGTGTTAACTTAGGTTCAGTTGGATTTTTAGATGAATCTATGGGAAATCCTGAATCTTTAGCGAAGGATTTAGATAATATTTTAGCAGGTAATTATTCTATTGAACATGTTGCCAGATTAACGACTCAAATTGGAAATCATATTCTTCCAGTTGCTCTAAATGAGGTTTTGATTATTTCTTCCAAGCCATCTAAGGTTCTTTACGCAAATATCACCATCGATGGTCATAATTTTACTTCTAGTTATTTGGATGGATTAATTGTTTCTACCCATACTGGTTCTACTGCTTATGCTTTATCAGCAGGAGGTTGCTTGTTAGATCCACGATTAAATGGTTTTGAAATTGTCCCCTTGAACCCTTTTGCTGGGACTGGAGTGTTTAGACCATTAATTGTTCCTACTTCCGCAAAAATTCAGATTAAATTGCAGCGTCCGAGGTTAAACGGATTAGTCATTATTGATGGTCAATCAGAATATAAAGTAAGTCCTCAAGTTAAAATAATTATTCAAAGAGCTCCTACTGATGTGAAATTTATTCGATTTAACAATCATGTTGGCGGATATTTCGATAAAGTTAGAAATAAAATACTTTTTTCAAGAAAATTAGCTGATGACAGTTTAGAAAATTAAAATCAAATTGTCATCAAGATTATTAACTATTACATTGATTATCACAATGATTTACTATATCTTAGATAATACAGCTTTTTCATCAGGATTAAATATCAATATAACAGCCGAAGATTCTGAATTAGAGTTTATAACCACGCCAGAAATTATAGAAGAAGCCAAAAAAAATAGAAATTCTTCCCAAATTCTCTCTGTTGCTTTTCTTCAAGAGAGAATACATGTCCAGTCTCCTACTTTATCTTCAATAGAGTTTATTAAAGAACAAGCGAAATTGAGCGGCGATATTGGTGCTTTATCCGATCCGGATATATCAATTTTAAGTCTTGCTTATGATATTATAAATTTCACACCGAATGCTTCAGTAACTTTACTATCTGATGATTATTCCATTCAGAATACTGCTTCTTTTATAGGAATTACATTTCAACCTCTTCATCAAATGGGAATAAAAGAAAAGATTGTCTGGGAAGTCTATTGCCCAAATTGTTTTCGAAAATTCCCTCCTGATAAACTGAAGTCTTTTTGTCCTGTTTGTGGAGGTAAATTAAAGCGCCGACGAAAAAGAAAAGGAAAAAGAAAATAAAAATAATATCTATAAAAATTATTGATGGATCTATTTTTAAAAATTATTTTCAATTTTGTTTGTTAACAAAATCCATATTGTACGCATTTTTTTTAATTGTTAAGTGTATAGTAATTAATTAATTTAACCACGAATGTTAATCTCATTTTAAAGTGCAGTAAAAAATAACATAGTAGTAAATATATCATTTAAAAGATAATATCGATAAAGCATTACATACTCACTTAATAATAAGGAGAATAAAAACAAATGGGTGTCGATTTAGGTCCTCTGGTCAAAGATGTTAAGAAAATTATTAAATTTGAAGATCTAGTGGGAAAACGCATTGCAATTGATGCATTTAACACACTTTATCAATTTTTAGCAATAATTCGTGGTAGAGATGGCACACCACTAAAGGATTACCAAGGAAATGTCACTTCTCATCTTTCAGGTTTGTTTTATCGTTCCCTTAATCTAATTGAGCATGATATTCGTCCAATCTATGTTTTTGATGGGCCTCCAAATCCATTTAAACAAGCTGAAATTCAAAGAAGACGAGAAATTAGAAACGAAGCAAGAAAGAAATTTGAAGAAGCTCGAGATCTGGGTGAAACTGAAGATGCAGCTAAATATGCACAAGGTTCTTCTAAACTGACGGGTGAAATGATTCAAGAAAGTAAAGAATTTCTCTCAGCATTAGGTATTCCTATTGTAGAAGCAGCACAAGATGGTGAGTCTCAAGCAGCTTATTTGGTTTCCACAAATCAAGCATGGGCAGTTGGATCACAGGATTATGATTCATTTTTATTTGGTGCAAAGAAGGTTGTTAGGAATTTATCAATGAATCGAACCAGGAAAATACGTTCTACTGTAGTTTCTGTAGATATTGAATGGTTAAGTTTGGAAAAAATTTTGGTTTCCAATAATCTTAGCAGGGAGCAATTAATTGATATTGGAATTTTAGTTGGTGTAGATTTTTTTCCAGGGATTAAAGGTGTCGGAATAAAAACTGCCTATAAATTAGTTCAACAGCATGGTTCTTTGGATACAATGCTTGAAAAGGATATCGAAATTAGGAAACAAAAAATCTCTAATCTTTTAAGTACAGAAACAGTGCAAGCAGTAAAAAATATTTTTTTAAATCCTGTTATTAATAGAAACATCTCTTCTTTAAAATGGAATACACCTAATTTTGATAAAATTAAAGAAATCCTTGTTGAAAAACACAATTTCAATCGCGAAAGAGTCGAAACTGGTTTAAGTCGATTGAAAAAACGAGGTTCTGCTCGCCAAAAAACACTTTCTGATTTTTTTTAATTTAGTCTTTAATTATATTTTGGAGCCATTAAGAAATTCTTTAAAAATTACACTCAATAAATGGCTTGATCAGAATTTTTTTACGATGGGTATCATTTAAAAGAATGAGTAGAAAAAAATGAGCATGAATGAAGACTCTAGTGGAAATAATCTTGGGAATACAGAATTAAAATTAAAAGTTCAAGAAGCAAGAAAACGTGATATTGGACGTTCTATTATTCGATTAGATTCTAAAACTATGAAGGAATTAAATGTAAATACTGGGGATATTATCCAAATTCGTGGTGATGATCAAATTACAGCTGCTATTGCATGGCCTGCATACCCACAAGATCAAGGATTGGAGATAGTTCGAATCGATAGTAGAGTTCGTAATAATGCTAATGTAGGAATAGACGATTATATTTATATATCTAAAGTTGATGAAATTCATGCAAAATCCGTCGTATTAGCTCCTATTTCTTTAAAAATAAAACCTAATACCCGATTTGAAAGTTTTGTCAAAAGAAAACTCTTAAATTTCCCTGTTGCAAAAGGAGATCTTATTTATATTAATATTGGAATGACAAAAGAAATTGTTTTTCGGATTATATCCATTAAACCAACTGGTATCTGTTTAGTAAAACAATCTACTACGCTTTCTATCAATGAAACCACAATTGATGAAATTTCACCTGGTATTCCCTATATTACTTATGAAGATATTGGTGGTCTTGATCGAGAAATTCAGCAAGTAAGAGAAATGGTTGAACTTCCACTAAAACATCCAGAATTATTCAATCGTCTAGGTATTGATCCTCCCAAAGGTGTCCTTTTACGGGGTCCTCCTGGTTGTGGAAAGACTCTATTGGCAAAAGCAGTAGCGAATGAAAGTCAGGCTCATTTCATCTCCATAAATGGTCCAGAAATAATGAGCAAGTTTTATGGTGAATCTGAAAAAAAATTGCGTGGATTATTCAAAGAAGCAGAAGAAAAATCACCCAGTATTATTTTTATTGACGAAATTGATGCCATTGCACCAAAAAGAGAAAATGTCACTGGTGAAGTAGAACGAAGAGTTGTTGCTCAACTATTAGCATTAATGGATGGTTTGGAAACACGTGGACGAGTTATCATTATAGGTGCAACTAATCGTCCAAATGCAGTTGATCCTGCTTTAAGGCGGCCTGGTCGATTTGATAGAGAATTAGAAATTAAGGTTCCAGGAGAAACAGGACGATTAGAGATACTTCAGATTCACACAAGAAAAATGCCATTGGATGAAGATGTTCAATTACATGAAATTGCTCGAATTACACACGGTTATGTCGGTGCAGATATTGCAAGTTTGGTGCGTGAAACTGGGATGTTTGCATTACGACGTTATCTTCCAGAAATTAATGTAGATGTAGAAGAAATTGATCCAGAATTACTAGATCTGATGTTTGTAAAAAGTATTGATTTTGAGCATGCTTTTAAGGAAATTATACCTTCTGGAATTCGGGAAGTTTTTGTAGAGATTCCCAGTGTTCATTGGAACGATGTTGGTGGATTAGAATATACCAAACAACAATTAATTGAATCTGTAGAATGGCCAATTAAAAATCCAAAAGCATATGAAAGAATGGGTGTTGCACCTCCTTCTGGTGTTTTATTATATGGTCCTCCTGGTTGTGGTAAAACTCTACTTGCTCGTGCTGTGGCTACTGAATCTGAAGCAAATTTCATTTCCATTAAAGGACCTGAATTGATCTCTAAATGGGTTGGAGAAAGCGAAAAAGCAGTTCGCGAAGTGTTTAGAAAGGCAAAATTGGCAGCACCATGTATTATATTCTTTGATGAATTAGATTCCATTGCTCCAAGAAGAGGATCAGGTAATTCAGATGCTGGAGTCACTGAGAGAGTTATTTCTCAACTTCTCACCGAATTAGATGGTATTTCACAATCTCATGATATTATTATGATTGCAGCTACAAATCGCCCAGATATTATGGATCCTGCATTAATTAGGCCTGGGCGCATTGATCGGATGTCTTATGTTCCACCTCCTAATTATCAAGATCGAATCGAAATTTTAAAAATTTTCACTAAGTCCATGCCTTTATCTAAATCTGTGGATTTAGAAGAACTTGCTCGAAAAACAGAATTCTTTTCTGGAGCAGACATAGAATCGCTTTGCCGAGAAGCTGCTATTCGTGCTTTACGTGAAGATATTCGCGCAAAAAAAATTAAACCACAACATTTTAATAAAGCTTTAGAAGAAATGCGTCCCAGTGCAACTAAGGAAGTTTGTGAGTCTTATGAAAAATTTGAAGAATCAATTAAGAGTCGCAAAATTGGTTCTTCTGCTAGTCATCGAGGAACAGATCTTTACACTTGAAAGTAAAATCTTGAACGTAAAATTTTTTAATTTTCATTCTTTATCATTTTATTAGTTAATACATGATTTTTTTTGATGCCTTTTTGGAATTAACTTACTAAAAAGCAATTTTTACACCAAATTAATAGATACATTATAAATTATATTATCCATGGCATCAATTATGAATACAACTGAATATAAATGATAAACAATGGCAAAACTAAAAAAATGGAATTCAGTTCCAATTGAAAACGAAATAATCTCTATTTTGATAAAAAATCGTGGTGAAATTTTAACTTCTGATCTACTTCGACAATTAGGAAATAAATATCAAGATTTCACAAAAGCTGATTTGGATGAATTTCTCTTTAAACTTGAAGTTCGATCATTTATCTTTGTGATTGCTATAAAAAAAGATGTATCTAAAGTTGAAATAAACTCTCGAGGAAACTTCAGTCAACCAGTGCTTCAAGAGATCAGAAAATTTACTCATTAATTACAAAATAACAAATTTCGCAATATTTTCAATATTTTAATTGTTAAATAAAATTCTATCAATTATGTTAATCAAAACAGTAGATTTTATTATCCTTTCTTTAAACTTGAAATTTTTTTTGAAGATACCTCTAAAAATTACTCTCTTTATTAATTTAACTATAACTTCATGAAAATTTAATAAAATAACCGTTTCTATCAATTTAATTATATTCAATTTTAGATCACTCTTTTGTTAAAATCACTTTATTGTGAAATGTATTTTATGAAAAGAATAAATCTCATGCAAGACAACGAAAAAATAATCGAATAAATCTTATTATTTAATGATTCTAAAGTTAAATTTCATCAATATAAAAATCAAGTTGTTCAAATTGATTGTCTCCTTTTAATTGTTCAGGTTTTTCATCAATTTCATTTAATGTTTCCACTAAATTTTCCGTTTTGTATAATTTATTGCCTTTATTGTTTTTTTTTTCATTTCTATTTATATTCGGCATATAAGCAAAAGATTCACTTTCCAAAGTTGTTTCACTGTAAGCTCGTGAGAGTAATCTATGACGAACTTTAAAAAAAATAGGGTAATTTGTTGCACCACCGAGAATTACTGCATTTCCAGTGGGTAAACTCGAAATTACTTTTATAGATTCGCTTGTTAATGCCTCAGTTGAACTTTTAATATGATTAAGGTCATAAGGATTAGTAATTCTCATGATAATATGAGTGTTACATTGTGAAAGTGCTGTTGTACTTAATCTCACAGGGCGTTGAGAAATAAGAACTAACTGAGCAAAGAATTTTCTGCCTTCACGCGCTAGTGTTTCGAAAATTTGTTTAGCAATTGCATGTTTTCCACCCGATTCAGGAAGAAAGTTATGTGCTTCTTCTAAAAATAAAATAAAAGGTGCAATTTTTTTAGATCGACGATAGGAAAAGAGTTGATTAGAAAAGAAATCAACTAAGATTTGCTTTTTTCTCATGGAAAGAATCGAAGAAAAATCAATAATGGTTAATTTTCCTGGTTGAATCAAGTCAAAGATTGAAGGAGATGTTGTTTGTGCGAAAATGTTTAAAAGTGATAAATCTTCCAACCAACCAATAAGAGTTTCTTGAACTTTAGGGTTTATATTAGGATCTGATTGAATTCTTTCACAAAGAGAATTAAGATTCGATAATGGATTTTTGTTTTTTCTATCTTTTAAAATTCGACGTAATTCTCGGATTTGAGGTAATGAGATATTTGGTTGGTATTTTTTAAAATCATAAGCGTTCATATCTTCAATTCCTATCTGCATAAAGGAAGCATTGATAATTTGGATTTTTGATTGGATTTGTTCAATCTTTGATTGAAATATTCCATTATTTTCCAGTTTTTGTTTTAGAAACCGATATTCTCCATGTAAATCGATTATAATTAATCCTGGAGTCCCAACATCAAAAGGGCGAAGAAGTAATTCTTCCAGCATTACTGAAACTAAATATGATTTCCCAGCACCACTTTGAGCCAAGATGGCAACATGCTTATTGAAAAATTTATTCAAATTGAGCGAAACATTCATTGAGTAGTTTTGAAGCGTACCTATATTCAATCCAGAAGAATCAAAACCCAAAAAAGATTGAAGATACTCATTTTTTAGTAAATATACTTCATTTCCTGGTTTAACTGGGAATCCTGCTGGCTGTATATTTCGAAATTCCAATGGATTATGTATTTCTTGAACCTTTTTTCCTGTAGGTATATATCCAAGCACTTTTACTTCAACAATTTGAATTTCCCACTCGTCACTTGGGAAATAATGCTTTAAGTTAAGCTTGGCTAAATTGAAATTCTTGACAGTTTGAAAATCATGAAAGTAACTGTTTATTATATGAATTTGTTCAATAATCCCAACCACATTACCAAGATATGTATCTACAATGCAGTATTGTCCTTGATGCACAACCGTTTCATAATGATTTGGTGAGATCGAAGTTAAAAAAGCAAAATGATGAACTGATGGGGAATTTCCATCCACTTGCGAAATAACAATTCCAACAGAAGTAAATGTAGATGTTTGTTCAATAGTAATGGACATTTTTCTCCCGTTTCCCTAATTAGATAATAGGAAATTAAAAGCCATCTGGTCGCCAATTTTTTGATTTTATTGAAAACTTTTCACTCTTTATAACCTGATTACTTGATTAATTGATCACATTTTATAAGAATATAAGAGCGATCAAGATTTCATGACAATGGAAAGGATAAGCTATGAAAATTTCTGATTTCTTGTTAGAAAGATATTTCAATCGATATGAATTTAAAGCACCTTATCTTTTAAGTTCCAGCGATTGTGAATCAATAAGCATCCGAGATCTTTTAACTTTGGATAATTATAAAGAATCTTTAGAAAAATTACAAAATCTCTGGTTAGGTTATACTGAATCAGAAGGAAATCCTAAACTTCGAGCAGAAATTGCGAAATTGTATTCGTCTATTTCGTCTGAGCAAATTTTATGCTTTTCTGGTGCTGAGGAAGGTATTTTTGTCTTTCTAAATGTATTATTGAATCCAGATGATCATATTATCGTGCAGTATCCTGCTTATCAATCTTTGTTTGAAATTGCAAATTCCATTGGATGTAATGTTAGCAAATGGATTGTAGAAGAAACTGATACCAAATGGCAGTTTAATATTGAAACTATGAAAGATCTCCTTCAAGTGAATACAAAATTAATAATTATCAATCAGCCACATAACCCAACTGGATCCTTAATGTCAAAAGATGATTTTCAATCTATAATTGATATTGCTAAAAAACGGAAAATCTATCTGTTTTCAGATGAAGTTTACCGACTTTTAGAATACTCTCCAGGTTTTAGACTTCCTCCTGCATGTGATCTATATGAGAATGCAATTTCATTAGGTGTTTTATCCAAAGCTTTCGGATTAGCTGGATTGCGAATTGGATGGATTGCTACAAAGAATGCAGAACTTTTAAGGAAAATGGGTGCATTTAAAGACTATACTACTATTTGTAATAGTGCTCCAAGCGAATTTTTAGCCATTCTTGCATTAAAACACAGAAAACATCTAGTACACCGTAATTTAGAAATAATAAAAAAAAATCTGAAATATTTAGATGAATTCTTTATGGATTATAAAGATCTTTTTGAATGGAAAAAACCTCGTGCTGGCTCTATCACTTTAGTAAAACTCAAGAATGATATTTCTTCCGATAATTTTTGTAAAAAAGTAGTGGATGAAGCAGGAATTTTATTATTACCAAGTTCATTATATGAATATGGCCACTCCCATTTTCGACTTGGATTTGGAAGAAAAAATTTGCCTGAAGCTTTAAGTGCATTTAGAAATTTTATTAAACAATATCAAAATGGAAAAGAAAAATGAAAAAATGCTTAAAATTTCTTATTTTACTTAACTATTTTTAAAAATTTCATGTTAAAAATAAAAAAGATTTACTTAATTTATGTTCTTTTTGTTATTTTTACTCCTTTTAATAATTTATTTCTTCTTTATCTTGTTTTTCTTATTTTTGTTCTATATTCATTCGTTTTTGTTTTCTACTTCATTTTCGTTTTTATTTTCTACTTCATTTTCTATTTCATTTTTTGCTTTTTTATTCTTTTTGAAAATAGAATCCCATTTTGCCATTAGAGCAACGATGAACCACATTAAATAAAGCAAAATAATTCCTGCAATACTGCCAGAATCACCTCCACCTTCGCCTAACAAATTCAAAATTGGTTCGATTCCAAGAATTCCTGCCATAACAACCAATAAAAACATACCTACTTTTCCAACATACATCCATAATATTGTTTTTTTTATTGGATATTTAACTAAACCTAAAGGTACTAATAATAAAGAATCTGGTAAAGGTGTTAAACCAAATGCTACAATTATTCCTGGAATTGCTTTTGGTTTCTTAAGTATTCTTTGACTCCATTTATCTGTTAAATCTGGTTGATCTTTTTCCATTACGTGACCTGCACCATTTCCAATAATATAATCTAAGAAATCTCCAATACTATTTCCTAACGCAGCTAAGAAAATTATTCCAATTATTTTCAAATATGGGTAGGAAATTGTTTCTGAATTAAAATAAGCGCTGGCAAAAAGAGCTGCTGGTATAATATATGGAATTGGGATTGGAATTAATGCCCCTAAAAAGCTAACCAAAATAAGAAAACCAATTGCTCCCCAGTAATTTAGTTGTGCGTAGCTTTCTGAACCAAACCAAACAGATACATCAAAATTCTTTGCAAAATCTGGATTAGTTAGGATAATTGGTGTTAATATTATTAAAATAAGTAAAAAAATAATAAGAAACCAATCAATCTTTTTCAATTTATATTTTCCAATATGCATACATTATCATTAGAAAAATTGAATTTAAATATCTCTGTTCTGATAATATTGTGCGAATAAGTTGGTCTTAAATTTGTTTTAATTCTTATTTTGCAATGGGAACAGGAACATTATTCTTTTCTCTATATTTTTGACCACAAATTTCACAAAATGTTTCATTTTTCTTATTTAATAATGTAATCATTAAAGGTGTAAACGGTTTTCCACATTTGGAACAATAATATTTCTGTATGTTATATTTTGGTATTTTTAAAGTAGGTGCCTCTGTTCTAACTGTTTTATTCTTGATTGGTTCGCTAATAATACGGCGTGTTTTCGGAGAAATTGCTGGAGCATCATATGGAAGAATATCCTTTTGTCTTTTTTCTTCATTTTGTTCTTTAAATGTCTTTTTTATTCTTTTTTCTAATTTGGGATAGAAAAGATATACATTTTTCTCAATATTTCTTGCGTAAATTAAGAAACTTTCAGAAATATATTTATGTGATGAAATTAAATCAAGAGGAAGTATTAAGAAGATAAATATCAGCGTATATCCTGTAATAAATAAGCCAATTCCTATTGCTTTAATTGTTTGTACTCCAATCCAATAACCAAATTCGATTAGTTCAACAGTTATATAAAATGCTAAATAAACTGCAAGCACAATGATTATGCAAGATGCGATAATTCCAATTGGATTATCCCACCATAAATATGAGAATATATGATACCATTGATTCATTTATATCAACCAACTTTTACTTCGTTATTTTCTATTAACCATATCAGCTACTTTAAAGATCCAGAAACCATTCGTTATCAAATTAGTAAAAAAATCTTAAGGTTAATTATTAAGAAATTTTGAAAAATAATCCCCTTAATCGAATAATTATATTTCTACTATTGTAGATTAGTGCGAATAAGTTTTTTAAAAAATATCGATGAAAGCAAGGTAGGTCGGATTATGTAAAATTTGGCACCACCAATTCTATTCCTACCCTACAGATTCGCTTCTGCTTCTCCAAATTACAATACTGAAAAAAATATTTTAAATTTATTTAATTTTCACCTAATTAAATCAATAATTAATAAGTCGTTATATATTTAAGAAATATGAATCTAAATTAAATAAAAAGTGATTACATTTATAATATGTTAATTGGTGAACTATTATCGCTGAATTACCAAATGAATCTACAGAACCTGAGGGTGAAGATTTTACAGATAATAATGAATTTAAGGAAAAGTTGGCTGAAATCAATAAAAATTTGCAAAAACTAGGTTCATTTACATTAAATGATTCAAGAATTTATACAACTTTGCTTCTTTTTGGTTTAAGTAGCCCTGCAAAAATATCTGAAAAAAGCCAAGTTGATCGTGCTCGGGTATATGATTCTTTAAAAAGGCTCGTTAAAAGAGGTATTGTTGAAGAAGAACCTGTTCCTCGTGCCCCTCGATATCGTGCAGTACCTCCCGAGGTTGTTTTCGGAAAATTAATCTCAAAATTTAAGAATAAAATTGGTTTGGCTGAGAATTTAGTTCATGATTTGGAAAATCTTACTAAATTTCAACCAATTGAGATGAATTCAGTTTGGACAGTACTGGGAGAAAAAAAAATCAGAAAATTAATTAGAAAATTCATCGAAGAAGCAGAAGAGTATTGTTTCCTAATACTAACACTTGATTTTTCGAATGTTGCTTTACGTGAATTTGAAGCGATTACTCAATGGATATTAGAAAAATTACATAATTCTAAAGTTGAGTTTCGGATTTCAATGAAAATTTCTAAAGATGAAAAACAATTCACACCACTAATTAATCATTTGTATCATGAAGGAGTTAAATTTTATAATTGGAACTCTTCACCTATAATACCATTCGGACTTGTTATTACAGAAAAAGCATATGTTCAAACATATCTTTCAAGTTCTGTTCCTAAACCGACATATGGTTATGGGGTATTCATGGAAAATGCTTCTAAAAGTCAAATCAAAGGTTTGTATACTTTAAGCATGTGGGTTTTTTCGCATTTATGTCAACAAGTTATTTTTGCTAAGAAAAATCAAACAAAGTCAGGAGAGTAATATGGAATATAAAGGAAAAGTGTCTGTAATTGGTTCTGAAGGCACAGGAAAAACCTCATTAATTCTACGATACATTAAAAATACATTCACCGAAGAGTACATTACTACTCTAGGTGCGGATTTCATTGAAAGGTCATACACAAATGTTGATTTACCCGAACTTCGAAATAAGGATATTATGACATTGGTTTACTGGGACATGGCAGGTCAAAATCAGTACCTAGAAGTCACATCAATTTATTGTGAAGGTTCTCTTGGAATAATCATCGTTTTTGATGTCAATGATCGAATTAGTTATGAAAGTTTACCTGAATGGGCGAAATTTGCAGATCATATATGCCCAGATGCTATAAAATTAATTGTGGGAAATAAAACTGATTTAGAGTATAAAGTGAGTATGGATGAAATTTCAGAGATGGAAAAGCGTCTGGGTATACCGATTGAATTAGTTTCAGCTAAAATGGAGTTAGATCATGAACAATCAAATGTAATTAATGTTTTTACAAGAGTTGCATCTAGTATTTTCGATAGATTTCGAGAAATAATAAAAAAAAATTACTAAAATTCAATTAATTTTATTTGTTATTTTTTTCGCTTTTTTCCAATCTTCTTTATAAATGCAGAAACCATCTCTTGAGAAATTTCCAAAATCGCTAAGGTTGGTTCAGGCGTTGCATCATTTTCAAATCCTCGAATTAAGTAAGGAGAATGTCGAGGTTGTGTCAAAGAACCAGGATTAATGATCAAACAATGTTCCTGAGTTTCTTGAATTCTTGGATAATGTGTGTGACCATGTATAAAAACTCTTGGTTTCTCTTCTAATTCAAAGTATACTTGTGGTTCATGAGCAACTACAACATGAACCCCTTCAAATGTCAAATGTAAAACTTTTGGCCATTTTGAAACAAAATCCATGTTCCCACGTACTACACTCGTTGGTGCAATTTTTTCTAAATCACAAATAAATTCTTCAAATAAAACGTCTCCTGCATGAATTATATGATCTACATCTTGAAAATAATATTTAATTACGAAAATTAAATGAGAATATGTTTTTTCGTTTTCAGAATTTCGCGTAAAGTTGATGTGGGTATCTGATAATATTCCAATTTTCACTTTACTTATTGCCTCCAATTATGAAGAGAAAAAAAAAGATAAAATCAATCAAATTTATCTGTTTTTTAAATAAGAGATAGTAATAACCAAAGAATTCCTATTATAAAAAAATCAAATGCCACTGTCTTCCAATCTTTTATCGACTGAGTATACTTCACAATATTATGTTTAATAATGCTTAATAAATGATCAATCTTAAAAATTCTTGTGATATAAAAGATAAGAGCAAGACTTAAAATTGGAATATAAAGGTAAATGAATGTAGATTTCCAAAAAGAATATCCTAATACATACTGTCGCACAACTATAGCAGAAAATGTATTATTTATCCAATGTGCGAAAATTACAGGAAAAATCCTTTGTTTTTCCAAAAAATAAGCCCCAGCAATTAATCCAATTATTAAACCGTTAAGACCCCACCAAATTGGATAAAAGACAGATTTGCCAATATTGTTTGGAACAAAAATATAATTAAAATGAGCTAATCCAAATAAAATTGCACTATATAAGAATACTTTAGATGATTGAAGTTCTTCTTTACCAATTGTTAAGAAAAATTCTCGGTATATGAATTCTTCTCTACTGGCAACTAAAAAATGTATAAATAGAGTAGTAGTTATCATTAAAGGAAAAGTGTAAAGAAAATAATTCATAGGATCATTTAAATCAGAAACTTGTAAGGAATTGACTGAATAATCTAAAACTCCTGGAATAAGATAACTGATAAAATCTAAGGGAATGTAAATACATGTGAAAAGTAAAATACCATCCTTAATTTGAGAAAAAAAGTTTTTTTTTTTAAATCCTGAGAAAAGAATTTTTAAATATAGTTTTTTTTCTTTGTTCTTAAGAGGTAAAGACAATGGATTTTTTAATCTTATCTTCTCCAATTCTTTTGATTGTTGAGTATTTTCAGCTTGATTATTTGGAAAAATTTTGTAAACGAGCCAAACTCCAAATGTCAATGAAAAAAATGTGAAAACAGCCAAACTGATCCAATAAATATATAATTTCAATAATCCATCAGAAAATGATTTATCCAAAATTATTTGAGAAATTAGATAGAAAAAAAAATTCGTTAAGACGCTTAAAAGGAGCAATAATATAAGCCTAGCATAGTTTTCAGAATTGGTCATATTCAGGAATCTCCTTATTTTTCTAATTTTGATGAATATTCAAATTTTCCATGTAAACTTTCAATAGTTAAATAATTCTTATGCTTTTCTGAAGAACGTTCAACGACTCCAATAATTTTCGATTCAACTCCATACTTTCGGGCAGTTTTTATCACGAAATCATTAGCAAAATCTTCAGAGCAAACAATTTCCATTCTATGTCCCATATTAAATACTTGATACATCTCTTTCCACCCTGTTTGAGATGATTCTTGGATTAATTTGAAAAAAGGTGGCTCTACAAATAGATTATTCTTATAATAATGAAGATTTTCGCCAAATTTTAAACATTTTGTTTGACCTCCACCAGTATTGTGGAAAATCGCATGAATTTGTGAGCGATCAATTTTAAATAAATCTAAAAGAATAGGGGTATAAGTTCGAGTGGGTGATAAAATTGCTTGGCCAACAGTCAAGTTTGTCTGAGGTACTTTGTCATGCAGACTGTATTTTCCAAAAAATGTCCAATTTTCATCTAATTCTGGACTGTAACATTCTTGATACTTTTTATAATAGTCATGATGCAATAATCCGTGGCGTGCTAATGTCAATCCATTACTTCCGATACCACTGTTATATTCATTTTCATAATTTGCTTTTCCAAAACTGCTCAATCCGACAATTACATCTCCTGGTTGAATTGATTTTGGATGAATTACATCAGATCTCTTCATTCGTGTAACCAATGTGGAATCAACAATTAAAGTTCTAACTAAATCACCAACATCAGCTGTTTCTCCTCCACATGATGTAATAGGAAGTCCAAATTCTTGTAATCGATGAATAAATTTATCATAAGCTTCGATTATTGTTTTAATTACAGCACCAGAAATTAGTTTTTTATTTCGACCAATTGTATTGGATAATAAGAAATTCGTTCCAGCACCCACACAAAGAACATCATCGACATTCATTACGATACTATCTTGAACAATTCCCTCAAAATAAGAAAGATCTGCTGTTTCACTGAACATCATATAAGCAAGAGATGATTTTGTTCCTGCACCATCTGCATGGACTAAAGAGCAATAAAAAGGATCATCGGCAATATCTGCTATTATCTTGCAAAACGCACCTGGAAATATTCCTTGGTTAAGATTTTTAACCGCCGCATGAACTTCTTCTTTCTGTGATGATACTCCTAACATTTCATAGGTTGGTTTTTTTTGATCCATATCTGTTTCACGTTGAATTGTTCTCAATTATGTAATTTTGTTTTAAAAAGGTTACAGTGCGTTCTACTTGTGTTATAGCTGTACCTAAGTATTGTTCAGGACATAAAAGATTATCAAGTTCTTCTTCAGAAAATCGTGAAGAGATCTTAGATTCCTTCATAAGTATGGATTTCATGGATATTTTCTGCAATCGTGCTTGAATTGCTGCATTTCTTAATATTTCATGCCCTGTTTGTCGTCCAATTCCCTTTTTTACTAATGCGACCATAATTCTTTCTGCCAAAAAAGCGCCATGAGTAAAATTTAGATTACGAGTTATTGCATCTTCATTAAATTCCACACCATCCAAAATTTGAGCAAGCTGATCAAGCATATAATCTAAAAGAATGAAATTCTCTGCAAAAATTATGCGTTCATTAGCTGAGTTAGTTAGATCTCTTTCATCTTCCAGTCCAATATTGTCTATGCCTACAATAATATTCGATTTCAGTATTCTTGTTAAAGAACATAGTCTTTCTGCTTTATGTGGGTTACGTTTATGAGGCATAGTAGAACTTCCAACTTGCTTTTTTGTGAAGGGTTCAAACATTTCTCCAATTTCTGTTCGTTGTAAGATTCGCATTTCTCTGGCAATCTTGTCAATAGTTCCAGCAATTAATGCAGTCAAGTTTAAAACTTCTGCATGTCGATCTCTTTGAATTACTTGATTGGCAACCAAGACAGGTTGAATTGGTATATTATATTCTTTACTAAGAATTTCCATGACTTTACTCTGAATTTGAAATCCTTTTTCACCGAATGATGCCATTGTTCCTACTGCTCCCGACATTTTACCAATTGCGATGCGTGGTAGGATATTATCAATTCGATCGATATGTCTAGCCATTTCAGATGCCCATACTGAAAAACGCATTCCGTATGTAGTTGGTAATGCTTGCTGTCCATGAGTACGTCCCACACACACATGATTTTTATGATTTATTGCAAGATTTGTAAGAAGGATTAGTACTTTTTCAATTGAACCGCGTAATATTTGTAGACCTTGAGATAATTGAATTGCAGTAGCAGTATCTTCGATATCATAAGAAGTGGCACCTAAATGAATGTAATCTCCCGCTTGATCTTCACATTGTTCTGTTAATCCTTTGACCATTGCCATTAAATCATGATGAATCTCACGTTCGATGCTTAAGACTCTGGAAATTTTTACATAATCTAAAGTTGCTTTTTTAGATATTTCATCTGCAGCCTTTTGGGGAATATTGCCTACCAATGCGTGGGCTTGAGCCAGAGCTGATTCCACTCGCAGCCAGCGTGATAATTTTGCACTTTGGGTGAATATTTTGGCCATTTGCTTGGTTTTATACCTTTCTTCAATTGGATGGATGGAATTTTCATTCATAATGTAGTCATGTACAACAATAAATTCAATAATATAGAATTTGTGAAATAAAAAAAAATTCTTCAGAATAAAATAATGCATCAAAAAAGAACAAGAAAATATTAATCTACTGCTGCTAAATAAAAAGTGCCTTCTTTAGGAGTGCTATTTCCTTCTGAAATCTGAATTTTTCCGCTTAATAAAGTTGCTTGTTCATTCATATCTCCAATGAACACAATATCAATCGAGGATGTTTGATTAAAGAAATAGATACTAAATTCAACATGAGTATCTATAGCAAAATATTCCATGTTGTTAAAAATCCTGGTATCATTTCCAATTTGAAGAGTTCCATTTAATTTTCCTTCTCCATTGAATGTAATTTTAAGAGAATATTGTGACTCGTTTGGAATTGAAATTGTACCTGCAAAATCTCCATTCAATTTTTCATTATTAAAGGTATTCAAATTTTTTATCATAGAACCTAAAATTACGAATAAAATGATGAAAACTATTGCAGAAAGTACATAAAAGCCCCGCCTGGAATTCTTTGAAGTTAAAAATTTCATTGATATTTTTATAAAATATTGATCCCAAAAAAAAATACTTTTTATGAATACATACTTTTTAGATATTAAAGTTATTCGTAAAAATTATTATTACAGTGAGTTGATTACCGTTTATTACGTAGTTCGTTGTTCAAATTGTGGAACCCCCCAATATATCCGAGAAACTCAAAAAACTCGCACATGTCCTAAATGTAGAAAAAAAATCAAATGCCAAACGCTGAAGATCTTAGCAAAAGCAGAAAATATTCATGAAGCTTTACAAATTGTTCAAACCATGAAGTCTCCTAACAAGTATGAATTAAAAATTGAAGAATTTAAAGCAAAACTCCAAGGAACTAAAAAAAATCAAGAAATTCTCCTGGGAGATCTTCTATCTGAATTAATATTACTTTTTCCAAATCAGTTACCTAAATCTTATTTAATTGAAAATGCAAAAAATATTGGATTAGATTTAAAAAAACTTGAAGCAAATCTTTTAAAATTAAGTCAAGCGGGCTTAATGTTGATAAATAAAGATTTTCGTCCTGGGTCCACAGATCTTTTACTTAAATTTCCTTCCATTCCATTTACTTTTGGGAAAATTAATATCAGAAAGAAATCCAAAAAATAATCTACTATTACATAATAATTACAGAAATATTGATAAAAATACAGATTTTGATAAAAATGTATGAAAATTCAGAGGGATTCAATATTGATCTTGAGCCAATTTCAATTGATCGGGAAGATTTAGATTTTTTAAGAGACTTAGCAAAAGAGAGAAAAATAGAATATTTTAATATAAGATTGGCTAAAGGAAAAATGACTTCATTCTCTCTATTAAAAAAGATAACAAAATCATCAAGCATTGGAATTGGTAAAGGGTTTTCAATTCAAGCTTTTACTAAGGGAGGATATGGTTTTGCAGTAGGTTATAAATTTAATAAGAAGTCAATTACCGAAACTTTTTATAATGCTGCAGATCTTGCACATTGGAGTGCACAATTTGTAAAATCTCCTTTTTCAATTCAAGAAACTGATGATCATAAAAAGGAGTATATAATTCCTCAAAAAATTTCAATTGGTAATACATCCCCTGATGAAAAGATGCAGATGCTTCTTGAAATCGAAAATGAAGCATATTATGATTCTAGAATCAAATCGACTAATGTTAATTATTCTGATTTAGAAGTTGAAAATATTATATATAACAATTACAATCGCTTTATCCGTTTTAAGAATAGTTGGGTCTTTTTCATACTTCAAGCCATTGCAAGTGATGGATACCGCCAAGAAGGATATCATGTATCCCATGGAAGAATTGGCGGTTTTGAAGCATTATCTGATGCCTACGGACTGGGTCATAAAGCTGCGGAATCAGCAATTGAATTATTGGATTCTAAAATTGCCCCTGGTGGAAAATTCAATATTATCTTAGATCCAATGCTGTGCGGAACTTTTATTCATGAAGCATTTGGTCATACTGCTGAAGCAGATGGTGTTATTAGCGGAGAAAGCATCCTCTCAGAAAAAATAGGACAAAAAATTGGAAATCCAAATGTAAATATTGTTGATAATCCTTTTTTAGAAACCTGGTTTGGATATCTTCCAGTAGATTCTGAAGGAACAAAAACACAAAAAACTCAAATAGTAAAAAACGGAGAATTGATTAATTTTCTCCATTCCCTTGAAACTTCTTCTCGAATGGGGTGTGAACCAACTGGAAATGGAAGAGCAAGTGGTTTTTCTAGATTACCACAAGTCCGAATGACTAATACATACTTAGAACCTGGAGATTCTAATCTCGATGAGATGCTCTCTGAACTTAAAAATGGTTTGCTGTGTGTAAATTGGAAATATGGATATGTCGATCCAATTGAAGGTACTCATCAATTCAAAATGGCAAAAGCATATAAAATAGAAAATGGAGAAAAAACACAAATTTATCGAGATGCTGCGATTTCTGGACTGACTCTCGATGTTCTAAATCGGATTAGCTTAATTGGTGATAAACTTGAATATGATGCAGGTTATTGTTCAAAGGGTGGACAACACGTTCCTGTCGGAAGTGGGGGGCCATATATTATGTTGAAAAATATGATAATTGGGGGGCGATAAATATTTCCCAAACTTCATGTGAAATCACTGAATTATTCGAGGATGGATTCTTTGAAGCTCAATCTAACAAAATTTACTCAATATTAAAGCAGAAATCTTCTATAAAACATATTGAAATTTATGCCACTGCATCAAAATCAACCAATGTTAATTTTGAAGCAGGATTTGTAAAAGATGCTCATCAAAAAACGACTGCAGGTATTGGACTTCGCATCATTGATAATAATGGCAGAGAGGGAATGACTTATACTTCAGATTTTTCTGAATATGCATTACAATTAATTGTGAATTATGCTGAAAAAATGATGAAAGCTGCAACACCTAATCCTTATTTTAAAGATTTAGCTTATCCTTCAAAATCATATCACTTCGTAAGAGATATTTATGATCCAAATTTAGAATTCATTTGTCCTGAAGATATAAATGACATCCTTCAACCAATTTTTAATTTAAAGAAACGAGAACTTGTCCCAAAGGCATTAAGTGGAGGTTTTTCAAGTTTTGTTGGAGGGACTTTTATTTGGAATAATAATGGGATTTCTGTTTGGGAGAAATATTCTACTGCAAATGTAAGTGCTGAAGTAAGTTTAAATCGCTCTAATTTGACAAGTTCTGGTTTTCAATGGCAATCATCTTGTAATTTAAAAGATATTGACACAAACAAAGTTGCGGAAGAAAGTTATCTTATGGCTCTTCGTGGTTTGAAAAAAACTACTGTTGAAACAAAAGAATATCCTGTGGTATTATCTCCATTAGCAACTGCTTATTTTCTTATTGATCCATTAACAACATGCATTAATGCTGAACGCGTTCAGAACCAAATGTCATTTTTAAGTGAATATTTGCATCAAGATTGTTTCTCACATAATCTTTCAATTCGTGATGATCCACATATTCCAGGAAAATTAGGTACTGAATCATTCGATGCAGAGGGAGTGCCAACAAAACCGCTTCTTATTGTAGAAAAAGGTGTGTTGAATACGTTCTATCATAATACTTTTACTGCTGGAAAAGAAAATATCGAATCTAATGGACATGCTAGTAGAAGTGGTTATAACTCTCCTGTTGGAATATCTAGTAATAATATTCTTGTTGATCCTGGAAAACAAGCAAAAGACGATATTATTGCAGATATTAAAGAAGGTATCTATCTGGAATATTCAGGGGATACACCGAATTATATTACAGGGGATTTTTCAGGATTAATAATGACTGGATATGTCATAAAGGACGGTGAATTGGGATCCAGTTTGAGTGAAACAATGATGGGAGTTAATTTATTAGATGCTTTTCGAAACATCGAGGTGTTATCAAGAGAACGAGAGTGGATTGATGAAGCATTAGTTCCATGGACAAAACTACGAAATATAAAAATTTCCAGTCGATAATATAGAACAGATCAATCAATTTTATTGATTCATAGGAAGGACATCAATGCGCAAAGTTAATAGATAATTTGGTAAATAATGCCATGAATCACCTATTTTAATCCACAATTCATAGAGAACTAGTTGATCTGAACCTACTTCTGGAAATGTTATATTGATTTGATTTGAAATCCATTCTTCTTTATTTCCTAAACTGATATTTTGATTATCAATAAGAGTTACATTAGAATTTGTTGCAACACCAATTTGGGGATCTATAAAGGTTTCTGCTTTTCCGCGGTAGCACCTAATTTGAAAATCATGAGATTCTCCCAATAAATTTTGTATGAAAACATATGTTATTATCTTTTCTCCTTGGGTGACATTTGTTGGATAATCTCGAAGAACTCTATTTTCATTTAATAAAAAAAAAAGGACATCTTCTTCTTCTGGAATAGTTAATGTATAGATAATAGCACCAGAAACGCAAATGATTCCAACTACTAAAACTATCCTTGTGATTTTTTCTAAAGAAAGTTCTGGTTGATTTCGCTTATCCGCTGATTTTTTGCGCATAATTGATTACTACTCTCTATTTTTATTTATTGAATGTATCTTTAAACCAGTGGATTGTTTTTAATAATCCATCTCTTAACTCTGTATGTGGTTCCCAGTTCAGAATTGTCTTTGCACGAGTTAAGACGGGTTGTCGCAAAATAGGATCATCGATTGGAAGAGGTTTATGAATAATTTTTGAGTTAGAACCAGTTAATTCTTTGATTAAATGAGCTAAATCTAAAATAGAAATCATTTTATCATTTCCTACGTTAATTGGAATGCCTCTAGCTTCTGGAATATATGCATCACGTAACAATCCCTCAATTTCATCAACAACATAGGTTAGGCATCTTATTTGAGATCCATCTCCAAAAACGGTTATCGGTTCATCATTTAAACATTGATGAATAAAATTAGGAACTACACGTCCAAATTCGTGTCCTGAACGAATTCTCGGGCCGTAAGTGTTGAAAATTCTGACAAAATGGACATTAATATTATGTTGTAATTCATATGCTTTACAAAATGCTTCTCCGGCACGTTTTGATTCATCATAACATGATCGTGGTCCTATTGGATTTACATGTCCCCAATAATCTTCTGAAGTTGGGACTTGTTCTGGTGGAGGGTTTCCATAGCATTCTGATGTTGATGAATAAAATAAGATTGCTTGGTGTGCTGTAGCGATACCTAATGCATTCATAGTTCCCAAAGTATTAGATTTGAGAATTGATATTGCAAAATTCTTAAATTCAAATGGAGATGCACGACTAGCAAGATGCATGACATAATCTAGTTTTTCTGAAATATTTGGATATGATACTGCATTGGGCATTGTTCGTCCAAAGTAAATTGGTATAGAAATATCATGGTGAATGAAGGTAAAGTTTGAATTTGAAGTTAAATGCTTTACATTGTCCCATTGGCCAGAACTAAGATTATCTAAGCATATGATTTTTGCACCCTGCATCAGAAGAGTTTCGCATATCCAAGACCCTAAAAAACCAGCACCACCAGTAATCAAAATATTCTTATCTTTAAATGAAATATTATCTTTCTTCAAACGAGTATTAATTTCATTAAGATCTTGTTCATGATCGTACATTTTTTTAAGACTCCCAAAAGATTTAAACCCGAACTCCTTTTAAACTTTAATTATGAGCTCTGTTGAACTCCCAGATCAAAAATATACAGAGAGAAAACTATCGTTATTTCAAAAGATATCTCCAATGAATAAGATAATTTCAATTCAATTCATAATTTTTTCATTAGCTAGTATATCCTCTTTTCTTTTGGTCTATTATCTCACATACCAAGAATATATTACCGATTTGATTAAAAATAACATATTGCCTTCTCATTTTGAGTGGATGGTATATACAAGTGCTGGACTCTTCCTTGTATGTGTCATTCTCAGTGTTTTTGGCCCTATAAGTGAGAGATTCTTCATCATTCAAGAAATTCTCTTAAAAGAAGAAACTATTTTGGTTGAAGCGGATAATTTAATTAATAAGCTTGAATTTCAACAAGCGCGTGAATTAATAGAATCTTATTTAGATGAACGCTATAAATATAGGTTAAAGAAAAATATAAAAAGTCTTCTTAATACACTAAAAATTGTTCAGAGTAATGAAAGCATGAAAAAATATGTAGATAATCTCACCAAGCTTTATGGAGAAGAAAGAAAATTTGAATTAAAGCGAGAGTACGATACATTATGCAATTATCTTATTTTTTATCCAGAAATTCACCCTAAAATGAAGGAAATTTTGGAAGATCTAAAAATAAAAATAGAAGAAATAAGACTTTAAGAAAAAAACTTATTCGCACATAATTTTAAGTTAAGTTACAAAATCTGCAATTTTTTCCAATGATTTTTTAAATAGAATTCTAATTTCGGATAAAAATTCTAAATTTTCAAGAATTTCAGAAATATCTCGAATTGAAATGAGCAAAATCAGTTTAATGCTTTGTAAATCATTTGGAAATCGATATTGAACTAAGAAATATGAAAAGAGCTTCTCTTTCAGTTCGTATTGATTTGAATATTTTTGATGAATCTGATTTCGAGTTATTTTTTTTGCAATTTTCATTAATAATTCAGATGTCTGATGAGATAAAATAACACCTAACCATAAATTCGATTTTGTGAAAAAAAAGCAAATATTTTTCATCGAAGAAATCTTCGGATTAAGAAGATAGATCCTAGTTATCTTTATTTCTTCATTTTTTCGCAATATTGGTGCAAACTTTCCTGAAATTCTTAATAACGTATATTTATTTTTAACATATCGTCGAATTTCGCTATTTTTCATTTGAAGAACCAACAAATCAGAATAAAATTAGAGATAAAAAAAAAACAAAAAATAAAATATTTATTATAATTCAGTTGAACTGATGGATGCAAGCCCACCAAAAAACAAACCATTAAAAAGTCCAATCAAAATTACGTTTAAATACATTGTTGGTATCCAATTAATCGAAATTCCCGCTTCAGTATGAGTTCGTAACCATAAGGGTATGATATTTTGAGTCAATTCATAGATTCCATTAATCTCAATCGCAAAAATAATTATTAATGGAAGAATTGTTAAAACGAAAATTGCCCAGAATTCGCTCCAAAAACTTTTAGATGGGCGTTCTTGACAAAATATCTTCCCCATGAATATTGCACTTAATAAACCAGGCAACCAAACCCATAAAAATCCAAGAATATCCCATATAATTGAATTTTCACGAGTACCCCAATAATTAATTAAATCCCCGAGATAATAACTCGTTGATGAAAAAATATATCCTGAATGAAGACCACCTCCAGGAATTAATAAGGCCACAACAAATCCGGTAATATCCTTACCAACCATTCCAGTTAAAAAATATCCTATCGGGATTCCATTAAATAATGGAAAAAGGATAATAAAAACAAAATTTAAAAGGATATATATTCCAACAGCTTTACCGAAATTTTTTAACGATGTAGTGAATTCAGACATGGGAATCTCCAATTTTGGTATTTACTATAAGTTAGTATTTCTTCTTAAAATATTTTAAGCTTTTTTTTTTGATTTTTGTTCATAGAATTCCAAAATTAATTTTATGAAAAATAAATAAATATTCTTTGTGAATAAAGATTTCAAGATTCTTAACAAGAAAGAATTTTACGATAGTCATGTAAATTTCTCTGCTCGAACTTTAATCGATTACTTTATTTCTCCAGGAACAAAAGCAAAATTCAATATAATCAAACAACAATTAGGAAATCGTTTCTTCAATGATGCTCTTGATTTAGGATGTAGTGGGAATTCTATATTGCCCTTTTTACCGAATATTCATCGGCGTTTTTACTTAGATATTGCCCGTTCTCCCCTTTTACAGTTCAACAGTCGTCGTAATCAATTTCCTGCAGTAGGAATTCTCCAGCAACTTCCTTATCAAGACGAAACCTTTGACTTTATATCTGCTCTCGATGTAATTGAACATATTAGGGACGATAAGACTGCAGCGGTGGAAATTTACCGAATTTTAAAGCCAGGAGGGATTTTACTTATTACAGTCCCACATCGAATGAAATTTTATTCTTATCAAGATACTATGATTGGACATTATCGAAGATACGAAATTGATGACATAAAAAAACTTTTTCAAGATTATCCTCTTACTCTGCTCAAAATATTTGGAGTGTACGGACAATTTATGAAGGTTCAATTATTTCAAGCAGCTCGGCCTTCAGAAACCGAAAAAGGAATTTTAACACTGAGAGAAAGATATCTTAATAATTCGACATTCAGAAAAATTTGGGATAAAGTAGTAGATTTTGGTAAATTTTGGATGATGCTTGATGCAAAATTTCAACCTTTATCGAAAATAATGAATATTGGATTTTTATTTAAAAAAATGCCAGAGAAAAGTGATAATTGAATTATTCACTAATAGTAGAGAATTAATACAATTAAAAATACCATGACCAGATTTCCCATTATAATTCCTGTATCTTTTATGGATTTTCGTGATTTTTTTGGGTGTCTAAAAGAATATATCGTTCCAGCTGGAATTAATACTAAACCTATTAAAATATAATTTTGCAATAAAATAATTGCTATAAATCCAAAGAAAATTGAAATTAAAGCACTAATAACTACTACTTTTTGTTGTATTTTCAATGAAAATCTACTTATTGCATCTTCATCAATAATTTCATGAACAGTTTGTCCAGATACAGCAAAAAATAAAAGCGCAATCAGGAAGAAAAACTCTCCCCATGAAAGTAGTGGATGAACTAAATTTGCAATAGTTTTTACAATGAGATAGGGTATGATTATATGACTGATTGCAAGTAATACCTGATTTAAGATGGGTATTTTTTTCTTTATGCAATAAATTATTACTAAACTAAATGCTAAAACTGAATAAACACCTATAATTGGAAATGTATATATGATTGGAATGAGCAAAGTCAATCCAAGCGTTCCACTTACTATTGCAATTGCCCATAATTCTTTGTCTTTATAACCTTTCGTTCTATCTTGTGCTTCTAGATCATCTTCTTCTTGACGATCAAAAATATCATTGATTATATTGCCGCTAATTCCAAAAAAGCTAAATGCTAAAATCAAATTCCAATAATTATTCAAATCCAATTTATTTAAGAAAATTGCCATTAAAGTAGGCACGATGACTGCAAATAGATAATCTAAGCGTAATAATTCAATTCTGCGTGAAATCATAATATTATGTTAATTTAGTTCTCAATTCTACTTAAATCTTCAAAAAAGAAATTACTTTTATGGAATAATAAAAGAATGTTAAGGCTTTTTTTAATAATCAATGCCTAAATTTATTATCCTATATAGGTTGTATGGAAAATTTCTAAATTCCTGTAGACAACAAAAGCCTTGCTTCCTTTCTTATTCATTGTCTATTTGTACTTTCAGATTTCAGTAAAAGTTAACCCCACAATCGATCGTCTACGGAAATCCCCCTAATTACATCTATTCAGAATGTGGATTTCATAAATTAATAAACAAAATAGAGTTATTAGAAAAGATTTCTATTTTCAACTCTAATTACTATATGTATCGATGAAATCCTCATTGTAAATCGAAATCTTAAGTGATTTTATTAGGAGAGATTCAGGGCATACAAGTAGCCATTAAAAGTGCTTTAAGAAAAATCCAATTTATTATTCCAAAGAAAAATTTTTTTTCTGATAATATTCCCTATTAAATTTATCTCCTTTTTCCAAGATTAAAGGGGGATCAAAAATAGGATTAATCCGTTTAAAGTTAACAAGAGATAATAAATTTTTATCATTAGTAACAAGAGTAGATACTGAATAAAGATGCATTGTTGCTAAAATTAAACAATCTCTTCCGCCAACACCCTTGAAACGCATTACTTTCAGCATTTGAAGTGCATTTATCATTTCTTTATTAGAGATCTTTGTGATCTTAATATTTTTTTGAGTAATCCATTTGAATATTAGCGATTCTATGTGATCATGAGGAATATTTGGAATTCCATAAAGTGTATGCGCGACTTCAATTGGAATAATCGCATTTAAGATGATTTCTGCATTTTTTAAATTAGAATTCATCCATATGTGCACATTTTGATTTTCTCGAGCATTCGGATCGAAATAATAAATCCATATCTGACTATCAATAGTTATCATTGAAAATTCCTAAGAAATTCTGTTAAAATAGTTTTTCTGTTGATATTGGAGTTTTTCGAACTTTTTGAATTTCTTGCTGAAATTTTTTAATTTCTCTTTGAAATTCATCATAATCACTGGATTTCAATAGAATTATCTTCCCATTTTCAATTGAAAACATAAATTTTTCTCCCGATTCAAAATGAAGAAGCTTTCTGATTTCTAAAGGGATCAAGATCCTACCTTTTGAGTCCATAATAATTTCTTGTTCGCTTTTCATCATGTGTACTAAGTGGGATTTAGATATTATTAATCTATGGATTAATAAAAATTAGTTGTAATTTATTAAAAGAGCAGTGAGATCTTTTTTTATAATAAAATCCTAAAAATAATATTAGCGAAATTTTTGAGATTTATTTGAAATTAAAAGGAAAAATTATAATGAACGATCAAATCGATTTTAATGCGGACTTACCTTGGGTTGAGAAATATAGACCTCGAACATTATCAGAAATCGCTAGTCAATCCATGACTGTTCAAACCTTACAGAAATTTATTGAAAAAGACTGCATTCCTCATCTTATTTTTGCGGGTCCTGCAGGCACAGGAAAAACTTCTACTGCATATGCTTTAATTCACGACGTTTTAGGGACTGATAAAATGCTGGCTGATACAATTTTAGAACGAAATGCCAGTGATAATGTGAGAATGGATACTAGAGATGAAATTAAAAATTTTGTTAATCATACTGGGATGTTCCAACCTAAATATAAATTCGTTATATTAGATGAAGCAGATTTGATTCCCAAAGCAATGCAGGGTGCATTTCGCAGAATTATTGAGATGGCACCTTCAAATGTAAAATTCATATTTATGTGTAATTATATTGAAAATATAATCGATCCTGTTCTTTCAAGATGTGCAATATTTCGTTTTTATCCCCTTCCTTTTCATTTCTTCTCTAAGCAAATTGATAAAATCTGTGAAAATGAGCATGTTTTTATTAATGATGATGTAAAAAATGCAATATTTTATATCTCTCAAGGAGATATGCGGCAGGCAATTAATTTACTTCAAATGGCAGTATCATTGGTTTTTGAAGAAAATCAAAGTAAAAAAAGAGTATTCTTACATCCTGATATTATTTACCAAATATCTGGATTTCTTCCACTAAAAACATTTAAAGAATTTTCTACTGGCTTATATCAAAAAGATATTATAAAAATTAAGAAACTTTTAGCAGAACATCCAAGTTATTCAAGTCGTGGATTATTTCGGCAAACTTTAAGTTGGATCTTAAACCAAAAATTAAAGAATTTCAAAAAAGAAGAGATTATATCAAAAATTGGGGAATATGATTTTCGTTTGACATTAGCTGCTGATCCTACAATACAAATTGATGGATTCATTTCAGAATTAATGATTTTATTGGAGGGAATAAATTGAGTTCATCAACAATTAATATAAAGTCAGAAGAAAATAGTCCGATATGGAGAATAAAATATCGTCCCAGAAAATTAAATGAAATTAAGAATCTTTTTCCAAAATTATATGAACAACTAAATGGTTTTATCCAATCAAATAATTTTCCTCATCTGATGTTAATTGGTCCCCCTGGAAGTGGAAAGACTATGATTGGAGAGTTAATTGCTCGAGAGATTCTGGGGAAAGAATTTATAATAAACAGTAAGATTTTATATGCAGATGATCCAATTGGGAAAGATGAACGGAATGAATCTAAGCGTCAAGGGCGAGTTTCAACAAAAATGCTTGGTTCTGGTGCTGGTTCACAGAAAAATTATCGTCCCTTTATCCAAATTCGCGTTCGACCGTTTGTAAGCACAAAAAAATTCGGAATTTCTCCATTTAAAATATTAATCATTAAGAATTTTCATGATCTAGATGTTGAACAACAAGGATTTAGAAGAATAATGGAAAGATATTCGAGTAACTGCCGGATGATTTTAATAACTGATCGGATTTCAAGTATTATTGATCCAATTGTTTCTCGATGTCAACTTTTGTTAATTCCCTACCTTCCTGATTTTAAATTTAATAGATTGATTAAAACTATTTGTGATCAAGAAAAAATACCTATAAAATTAGATGTAATTGAATACATTCGACATATGAGTGGAAAAAATATTGGAAAGGCACTTGATCTACTTCAAATTACAAGATATAAATATCATGAAATTACGTTGGATTCTCTCTCAAAAGTTTATTCAATGATTAGTGACAGAGGAATTATAAATTTGATTTCATCAACCATACAAGGTGATATAAAATCAATCCGAAGTAAAGTACGTTCTATCTTTCAAAATCAAAATCTTTCTAAAGATGAAATTTTATTTGAGATGAGTAAAAGAATCGCAGATATGCCATTAGAACCTCATGTTCAAGCACTATATTTAGATTTAATTGCAGAAACTGATTTTAATGCAATAGATTCTAAAAGTGATGAAATTCAACTTCTTAATTTACTAATACAAATGAATTTGATAGGAAAAATTAATTTTACATAAAATAAATGAATTATGGGAAAAGTGTTTTAAAAAATGGCAGAAAATAATGCTCCATGGGTCGAAAAATATCGCCCTCAAACATCTAAGGATATGGTTGGTTTTGAAGATGTTATTGTTAAATTGCAAAAATTTATAGAAGATTTCTTAGAATTACGAAAGAAATATCATGTTCTTAAAAAACAGATAAAATCAGCATCAAATGGTCCAATTGATAAAAAGATAGATTTAAAATTTAAATCCATAAAGAGTAAACTTGCTAATAAAACTGCTGCGATGTTAATTGGTCCTCCTGGAATAGGAAAAACAACTATAGTGTATGCTTTAGCTCGTGATTATCATTTAAGCGTTATTGAATTGAACGCATCAGATGTGCGAACAGAAGAAGCAGTTAATGAAAAACTACGTGAAACAGTAAGGAACACGAATTTATTAACTTTCACACAAAAAACAGTTAAAGGAAAATTGATTTTAATCGATGAAGTCGATGGAATTCATGGTAGAAATGATAGAGGGGGTGTGGCGGCAGTTAAGAAAATTATCTCTATTTCCCGTTATCCAGTAATCATGACTTGTAATTTTAAAGATTATAGAAGATTTGGAGATCTTTATAAATTATCTGCTCCACTTTTAGAACTTACTCCCGCAAAACCTGAGCATATTTCCTTAATTTTAAAGAAAATTGTTTTAAAGGAACATATAGAAATTTCTTCTGAGCAAATTAAGAAAATTGCAGAAAGATCTCAAGGTGATTATCGATCTGCCATAAATGATTTGCAAGCTTTAGCTCAAGGAACACTTAAAATTCAAGATGATCAACTTGATACAATTAATATGAGGCGTGATCATGTGGGCCATATTCAAGAAATGATGGTTAATTTCTTCCAACAAGAGACTATAAGAAATGCAAAACGAAATTTAAATGAGATTGAAAGTAAAGATATAACATTTAATAATATAGGGTTGTGGATAAACGAAAACATTTTTAATTTTTTAACAAAAAAAGAAGAACTTTTTCATGGATATCAAAATTTTGCTTTTGCTGATAGAATATTAGGTTATATTGGTAGAACGCAAGATTATGCTCATTTAAGTTATTATTATGATATATTATCAGGAGGTCTTTGTTTTGCAAAAGGGTCTACTAATTTATCATCAAGTTCCTCAAAAGTCAAATCTAGAATACCTCAAAAAATTAAACCTCCTAAATATTTTAGAATTCGAGCAATACCAGATGATGAAGTTTCTTTGATTTTGCAGAAATTATATCGAGCACCATTAAATGAAATAATGCGAGAGATTCGCCCTCGTATTCCATTATTAACCGCTGCAGATAAAGATATTCGTGAATATCTCGCTAAAGAATTGGGAGTAGATATAAAAAAACTTCCTAAAGTATTAAAGTCGTAAATGGTTATAAAATTACAACCTTAAAATTGATTCTTATGGTTGGAAAATCCCAAAAGAATTCCTCTGGTTATACTTCAGTAGTAGGAATTCTCATGAAAGTATCAGATCCTCGTACAATTCAATCTTCTATCCATTTAGGGGTTAGTGATGTATATCTTTTTGGCATGAAAACAATTAATGGTGAGCGAATAATGTTTTCAGCATCTACACGCCAATTAGGATGGTTTGGAGATCAAAAAAATTCAATTGTATATTGGTGGAATGATAGTCGCAAATGCGAGTTAAAAACTTCTATAAAGAATATAGAAAGGTATATTGGAACAAAAATACGTGTAGTAGGTGTATTGGAAACAATCGATGCATCTTCTCAAAAATATCGCCTTATCAATGTTAAAAAAATCGTATTATTTTTAGAATAGTGAATAATTTTGAATTTAGAAAAAATATCCATGAAATACTAAAATTAATGAATTAAAAGTAAATGAAGCGGTTAAAATTCAAATACTTCAAAAAAATATAGAAATTAAACATGGAGAATAAGAAATTTTCCTTTAAGTTCTTTAATTTTTACATTAAAAATACTCCAAAACGGATGAAAAACGAGTGGATGATTCTGCTATGTTTTAGTCTTTCTCTATCTTTAATATCTGGTCTTAATTATTTCTTTGAGGCTGCTCAGAAATATCAATTTCAAGAATCATTTTGGCTTTTTTCTGATATCGATTTAGTTCATTATGATTTATTCAATAATGAAGGTGCTCCAATACCTCATATTAATTACAATTATTATTTTAACCATTCAGATGAAGAAGTTGAACAAATATTAAAAACGACTAATTTAGATCTGCAAGGATATGCACCTTATGCGATATTCGGGATAAATTCTGCATATGTTACCATAGAGAATTATACTTCTGTCATTCCATCAAATTGTACTAGTGAATTTGATTTTTATCATAAAATAAACGCTTCAAGTGTTAATTTTGGTATTTTTAATGATGTTTTTTATAATTCACCAAGATTTAACACTTATTTTAAAATAATAGAAGGTCGTGCTCCAAAAAATGAAAATGAAATATTAGTAGATTATAATTTTGCATTAAAATATAATTATCATATCAATCAATCTTCAAATGTTTCAATAATTATTGGAAATGCCTTTGATTCAAATCCACCAGTTGTAGATTTTCTTCAAGAAAAAATCGAAAATATTACAATTGTTGGAACATATCTATGTACCAATGATTGGTTTCGTATTGTAGACCAACGATATACTTATTCCTATACATATGAAGATTACTTAAACAACAAAACATATATTTTTCCTGAACAATTAGAACACAATCTTGTATTCTGGTATGGAAATTTCAAAGATTTGCGAAATCATCCAATTCAGCAATGGTATTTTCGAGTTGCTCAGCATAAATTATATAAGGCTTATTTGGAAAGTGGAATTATAAAATCTGGTTATCTTTTATTTTACAATAGGGAAAATATTCAATTTGAAAATCTTTATTTTTATCGTACTTCACTTACTCAAAAAAGTAGAAATCTTTCTATTTTTCTTCCATTTGAAGTAGGTCTTATCGATAAATTATCATATCAACTGAAAATAACTCAAGAAAACATACGAAGGTCTTTTTTAACAATTCAAATTCTTTCAATTCCTGTAATTGTGTTTTCATTACTCGTTAGCCGGAATATTAATGACGCTAGAGGAAAAAAAGCGAATGAAGAGTTGATTTTATTAAAACTACGTGGGTTATCAGTTTCACAAATTCAAAGTCAAATTTTTATTGGAGGCGTTGTCAATGGTGTAATTTGTACTGTTTTGGGGTCTATAATTGGATATGGTACATTTTATTTATATCATAGATTATTAGGAGATTTATTTCTAAATACATCAACTATTTTTCTGATTCCTGAAATCACATGGAACAATTTTTTGTATACTTTACTTTTAGGAATTTTAATTAATGCGATTGCATTAATTCCTAAAATAATTATGGTTGGAAAAATTGAATATTTAGATGTTTCGAGTTCAATCCAACAAGTAGAAGAATTATCATTACATTATGATGAACAAGTACTATTTGAAGGTGGCGATAAGAAAAAAACTGTAGACGAAATATTAATTGAAAAGTACATTCAAGATTATAAAAAAATTGAAAAAACTAAATCAGATAATTCAATCAAATTAGGAGAAAAAAGAAAAAGAAATTTTAGAATTTGGAAAAGAAAAAAGAAACCAGAATTTGTATATGAAAATCTATTTGAGATGGAGAAATACTCCATAAAGCCAATTACATGGCTTTTTATAATTGTTGGCATTATTCCTATTATTTTATATTCTTATCTTTTCATTGCCTTTAGATTCAATGTTTCTGACATTGTTATTGATAATCGAGATAAAATTGTTGAAAACATTTATTATTTTCATTTTTTTTCTTTATTTTTCATCGGTTTCTTTGTTACAGGTTTAATTCGGTTATTTCTTATCGAACGACCTTCAAGATTTGCCAGATTTGCAAAACGAATTGCACACATTTTTGCTAAACGACTAGATCATATTGTTAGTTTAGAAATTATTAGAAAAAAGAAATGGGCACGGGTAACAATTTATTTGGCGATATTTTGCACAATGCTTACAATAACTAATTTTGCTTTTAATTCTCAATATCGATACGAAATTTTTGATAAAAAATTTCTATGGGGTTCTGATTTAAATATCGAAATGATTAATAGTAATTTCCATAATCAAGATGAATTTCAAGCTTTTGAGGACAAGTTAACAACCAATTTTTCATCAACATATAAGTTTGAAATTCAAACTTATTCTCATATTTTCGTTTCTAATCGATCTTGGATGAATATATCTAACCTTAACATATCTCAGATACGAGAAATACCGATAGAGACATTTGCAATTGATCCAGTAGACTATCTTTCTGTAATTTCCTCAGATAATAGACCGTATATTTATCCTTCATATCCTCAACAAATTCAAAAATTATTACATAATTCTGATAATATTTCTCCCTTATCTGAAATAAATGTAATTACTACTTCACAATTTCTTTCTTTTACAGGCAGAAAAATTGGGGATCTGTTTAATTACTCCTTATTAGTATATGATTCCCAAACAGATCAATACGTTAATCAAACTTTTTCCTTAAAAATTGTGGATTCTCTTGATTATGCTCCTGGTATGTATCAAACTGATGTTTATGGTTTAATTGCAATTATAATCGATATATCCTCTTTACAAATTCCCCAAACTATGTGGTTTGCTTCTGATGTAATTGAATTGTTGGATATAACACCAAATTCAGAGATAGATTTAGATGAAATAAACATAAAATTTCAACCTTTCATTACTCAATATTGTGAGAAAGCAAAATATCATGCTTTTGATCCAAATTGGAATGATATCGATGTTGCCAGATATTCTTTAATTATTGGATCAAGTGGATTTTATGGTTTGATTAATTTAGACTTTGTTTTAATTGGAATTTTACTTTCGATTGAATTATCCTTAACAATTATTATTATGAATCGTGAAAATGAATATTTCACCAATTTACTATTATTTAGAGGTGTTGGTCGAAATAGAGTGATTTTTATCAATATATTAGAACTTTTTATAGTTTTCTTAATATCAGGTATAATTGGTTGTATAATCGGATACTTTTATTCTTGGTTTATTTGCTATGTTAATCTTCAGATATTGATCAATAATCAACCAAGCAACATTCCAAAAGAAGCATTATTTCAAATTTATGGTCATTGGGAAACAATATTTGTTTCATACGGAGTTATTTTTCTAATTGTTCTTTTTATTAACTATTTTAGCCAATGGTTACATTACAAAAGACATGAAGAGTATTTGAACAAGGAAGCACTCTGATTTTACTGGGAATTTATCAATTTTTTTTATATTTTTTTATATTAATTAATTTTATTATCCTTATCTTGTTAACACTTAAGTTATTACTTGAGTGATTTATCAATATTAAGCCATACAAACAAATTATACTTGTTATCAATCCAACTAAGTGATAAAATTCGAAAGAATCTCCTAAAAAAATAGTTGCTAACACTACAGTAATGATAGGTGATGGAGTTACCAATGCGCTTGCATATGAGATTGAAATTGTTGATATTGAATTATACCAGGAGAAATGCATAAAGAAATATGTAATTCCCATAAAAAAGCTAAATTTTAACATAGAAAATTCAACTAATCGAATCACTGTGCTGGAAAATCCATAAATTATTATTGAAAAGAAGAAAAATATGAGTACCATAATGCCTGTTCTGATTAGTATTATTTGAAAAGGTGAGATTGTTTGTGATTCAAGTAATGGCTTAGTTAACGAATGACCTATGATCCATAGTAATGGAACTAAAAGAAGAACACCAAACCAAATTGAAAATTGGCCAATATACCATGTTCCATTCGTTCCTAAGTAATATAAGCTTGTTAGCATTAGAATTGTAAAGAAAATTTGGGGAAAGGAAATTTTTTCTTTTAAAAAAATTGTGCCTATTATTAATGCATAAATTGGAGATGATTTTAAAGCGATTGAACTGGGAATTGCTCCTGCTTTTTTCATTCCTTCTACATAGAAAAAACCTGCTACTGTAAAAAGAATTCCAATTACTATTAATTTTGAAATTAATCTAAATTTCATTTTATCGTTTAATTCCTTTATTTTAAGAAAATTATTGCTAGATACATTTTTTTTATTTTTTCTTTCAAAAATAACAAAAGGTAGACAAATTATAAATTCCCAAAAAGACATCATTAGCACAAATGGAATTGGTTCTAATGAGGATGGTCGTGAATTATTAATAATTGGATGTATTCCATTCCCAATTAAAACAATTAAAGCATATAGGATGCCAGAAATCTTCTTTGAGAAATTACTTATTTTCATCAGTTTTACATTTCCAATGGTTATTATTCCAATAAAATGAATAATTTTTGATAATATGATAATGTTCTTTTTTTAAGATATAGTGAAAAATGCTTCTTAATATCATTAAAGTTCTTTTATTATGGATCATTTCCACTAGTGCGAACTAGTATGAAGGAACGTGAGCAATTAAATTTTTTTAATAATAAGTATTCATTCTTTACACAATTTGAAGAGCAAATAGATTCAGTTTTTGATGAAAAAGGAAATATAATCTCAGATCTATCCATTATAAAAAATATTGAAAAAAATTTTCCTCCTAAAGATTGGCAACGTTATTTAAAATTTTTAAAGTCAATCCAGACATTTATTGATTCATTAAAAAGGAAACCTAATGAATTTCATTTTATTCCTATTGCACTTTCTATTGAAATGTATCGAATGCAAATATTGCTTGCGAATATTTCTCGTAAAATTAAATCTATAAAGATTAAATTATCAAAATCTAATATTTTTGGAAAAACCACTCAGATATTGCTTGTTTTGATCGAATATTCAGAGGAATTAAGAAACAAATTAAAAGAAATTTGGAATATAGATATTTCTGATGAAAAATCAAAAAAAGATAATTATTCAAAATTATTCTCATTAGGAAATTTAGATACAATCTATAATCATCCTGCTTCCATTTGGTTTGATTTTGTCTCTATTATAAATCCCCTAATTTCTTTATCTGACAAAAAAAACTCTGTTTTTCTCTATTTTTATGAATTTCGATATTTACAGGAATTAATCCACAATTTACAAAATCAAAAAAATTTACCCATTTCATGGGGCAATTTAATGAATTCTTCATTCAATAAAGAAATCGCTATTTTTCAATATAATTCTCTTTTTTGTGAGTTTTGCTTATTTTTAGTTCAAAATCATATTCTTTTTATTGATGACAATACCAACTCAATCTCATCAAAAGAAAAGAAAATGCTTCAAAAGAAGATCGAACAAAAAATATCTTCTTATATTTGTCAATATTTTCAAGATTTATGCAAAATCCATGAGATTGGTATTAATTTCGAAAACCCAAAAGAGTTGGGATTAAAAGAAATTCGACACATAATTAATTCCCACCTACAGGCAAAACAAGAGGAATTTCTTAAAAATTATGAAGGAGATCTTGTAGCAACAAGTGAATCACTTCAAACACTAAGTAATTCCATATTTTTTGTTATAAATAAACTAGAAGATTGGATCTCAGATTACAAGAAATATTTTTTCAAAGCAAATAAATCGGTTGATTCGATTAAAGAGCAGATTGGACAAATTCGAGGGGAAATTGCGCGTACAATTGAAGATTTTGATCAATACACTCAGACTCTTCGCCAAAATAAAAATCAGATTGAATTAGAAAAAAAAATAGAAAATTCGATAACTGAATTAGAATCCTTATTACGTAATTATCAACTTCAGACAATTCCATTTATAGAATCAAATTTGCCCGATTTTGAAAAAATGGTTAATAAAATATCTCAATATAAAGAAAAATTCCTTAATATTCAAGAAAAAATTAATTCTACATTTAAAGAATATCAAGAAAAGGAAATAGATGTTTATTCATTAATGGAAACATGGACTAAAAAGTTTGAAAGTATTATCAATCAAGCAAGTTTTACTATTAGGAACACTTTAACTTCAATATTCAACAAGTATCAATCAGTTCTACAATCTGAACAAGACTTTTTCGAAAATTTATCTGGGTATACAACACCTAATTCTTCTTCAATCATCCAATCATTGGATTTAATCCAACCAGAAAAGATGTCAGAAACCGATTTAAGAAAACAACTCGAAAGAATTGATCTTAAATTACAGAAAATTGACGAAGTAAAATCGAGATATCTTAAAGAGCGAGAGAAATTTTCTAAAAAACTTGAAGAATTACTTAAAGATTCAGGACTAGAATCTAAAAAATGCATTATTTGTCATCAAACTGTTAATGTAGCTGAAGATCATTTTATTAAATGTGAGTTTTGCGGGTCATTAAGCCATTATACTTGTGCTGTATGGTGGATCGAAAAATATAATTCTTGTCCTGTTTGCCATAATAAATATACTATTCCAAACAATGATTTATTCGATCTATCTGAAATGGAAAAATAAATATGAATCATTAAAAAATCATTCTGTTAAAAATCTCATATGTTGAATATATTGTGATTATTTTAAATTAAATTGTAGTGTTTTAATTTTTTCTTGGATTTTTGAGATTTTCTCGTTGGGAAATTGAAGTTCATCATATAATTCTATTAAAAATTTGTATCTTTGGATTGCTCCCTTAAACTTTCCTTGTTTTTCTTTTCTTTGGGCTTTTGCTAAAACAAATTCTGCTTCTTCATATTTTCTTTGCATTTCTGGGGTTAATTTATGTTTTGCTCTTTCTTCTAATTTTCGTTTTTCTTCTTTTTTTGCAATTATTTGAGCAGCTCTTTGTTCATATACTTGTGTTTTTTGTTTTTCTTGTTCTTTAAGTCTATATGTGATTTTTTTATATTCTTCCATCTTTTTTTTCATATTTTCTGCTTCTTTTTCAAGAAGTTTTGCTTGATCAATCCATTGAATTTTATAAAAACAATTTGCTGCTTCTAAGTATTTTTCCCCTGCAGCGATAAACTTTTTTTGATTTGCAAATTTTTTAGCTAAATCTAATAGCTTTTCTGCAGCATCAATTGATTTCTGTTTTTCATTTTCTTGACGCTTTAATTCAGCTAGTTTTTTTAAACGTTCTTCTTTCGAAAGCCGATGCATATTCATTTTTTCTCATTTATTTTTTTTTTATTTTTATATATTCAAATTTGTTAATATTTCTGACCATGAATTACATATAATTTCAAATGAATCTTGAAAATCTTCTGGATTTTTTTGGGAAGTAAACGCTATTGGATAGTAAGAAAAACGATCAAAAATCATTCGATCACTCGGATTTAAACATATCCCGACACCTTTTGGACATACTTCGACTATTTTTTCCATCATTTTTTTCCTATAAATGTATAATTTATCTGTTGGTTTTTTGAAAAATAAAACCATATCATTTAGTGGAAAGCCCAAATTCTGCATTATTTCACGAGTTTTTTCTTCTAATGATTTAGATCTAGATGAAATCACAAAAATTTGATATGAACTTGTAAGTTTATTAATTGATTCAATAGCTCCTTCCCAGGCAACATCTTGTTCCAACATACTTTCTCGATTATAAACTTCATAAAACCTATTTCTCCTAGAACTTGCCGCAAAAGAAACAGATCGTGTGTTAAATGTGGCAATTTGAATAATATTCTCTTTTTTTGATAAATAATCTTGAATAGATGCTTCATCCCATCCTAATTCTAAATATGAATAGAATTTTCGCCAGTAATTATTTAATAAAATATTATCTAAATTTACAACAAATCCTAAATTTGATGGCATTATATAACTCCAAATCACTAATCAGTGATCTCGAATAAGTGCAACGAACCTAAATTTTTTTAGAATGATTTTAGTGAAGATTTTTTATTTCATTATTTTAAGTGCGAATAAGTTTTTTTTTGTTTCAATGGGTGAATATAATGGATGACAAAAATCCGATTATTATGTGGAGAATAATTTTATGTTAATGGGTGAATATAGTGGATGACAAAAATTCGATTATTATGTGGAGAATAATTTTGTGTTAATGGGTGAATATAATGGATGACAAAAATTCGATTATTATATGGAGAATAATTTTGTGTTAATGGGTGAATATAGTGGATGACAAAAATCCGATTATTATATGGAGAATAATTTTGTGTTAATGGATAAATATTCAAAAAAATTTTTGAAAGAACTATGAATATTCAACTTATGCGATCTGATTTAGAAAAATTAACAAAAGAACAATTAATTAATTACTGTGAACTTCTTTCTAAGAATTGGTTGGCCCATGACGGTTTGTGGTTTCAATCTATTGAAAAAGATACTAATATTGAAACAGCTATGAAATATGATATTGCTGCTTGGGAAAAATTTACTCAAATAGAAGCTCGAAGAATTAAAAAATTTCTTAATCTACCTGATAATCCTGGAATACCTGGTCTGGTTGAAGCATTGAAATATCGTCTTTATGCAAATATTAACATACAAGAAACAGTAAATATCACCGAAAATTCGTGTGAATTTCATATGAATGCTTGCAGAGTTCAAACCGCACGAAATCGAAAGAATTTGCCAGATTTTCCTTGCAAGTCTGTAGGAATTGTGGAGTATGGTTTTTTTGCTAAAACTATTGATCCACGCATTGAAACAGAGTGTATTTGTTGCCCACCTGATCCACATCCCATAGAGTATTATTGTGCATGGAGATTTACACTAAAAGAAGAATAATGGAAAAAAAAAATTTGTATTCTTTATTTTTTATTTATTTTGATCTATACTTAAAGCCAATAATTCAATAAAATCTAAAATTTGTGTATCATTTGACTTTATTTCAGTTTGTGCTTTTTGAAATGCATATTCACAAGTAGGGCAAGCTGAAACAATTAAATCACTATTTGTTTCTTGTAATTGATTAAGACGATCAATATGCAGTTTTAATGCATCCGAAGGATTTGACACCGCATATGTTCCGCCCATTCCGCAGCATCTTGTTTCATTTCCATGTAAAAGAGGTTCTTGCAATTTTAAACCTGGAATTAATTTGAAAAGATTTCGAAAATCTGCTACATAATTCTTCACAGATGAATTGCGTGAGATTAAACATGGATCATGAAAACAGATGGTTTTATTTACAGGTTTACCTAGTTTTAACACACCTTGTTGTATTTTTTCTAAGAAAAATTCAATTGAATGAATCACTTTTATTTTAATTGGTGTTTCTAAATTGTCATAAATTTTATTTAAAGTGGCAAAACATCCAGGACAGTTGGTAATCACAGTTTTTCCTGAAAAATTTTTAAGAAGTTGCTGATTTTGAGTCGAAATTTTTTTCGCTTCTTTGCGAAATCCTGCTTTGTACATTGGTCCTCCACAACATTGGCGTTGATCAAGTCTGGTTGCAAAGGGAATTTTCAGATGACGTAATAATTGAATAGTGGCTCTAACAGTTTCTGGTCGATTCTGGATATCCATACAGCCAATGTAATAAAATACTTCAGGATCTGGGTCATTTATATTGAATTCTGAATTCATATGGAAAGGACTTTCTTCAAAGATCGTTCCATTTTTGTTTGCCCTATTCTTTAATACTAAAACTGCTTCTGGGGCTAAGCTTCTTTGATCCAATTCTTGGCGCATTTCTACTAAGAGATCACCTGTTGAAATATCCATTGGACACCATTCACGGCATGCATCGCAAGTAACACATGCATATAATGCATTTTGAGCGCTCTTCTCTTCAAATGGAATATAATTCATACCAAAGAAATAGGCGATTTGAGCCTTTTTTGCTGGAGAATAAGTCTCACGTTTAGTTATTTGAAGAGTTGGGCAATCAAAGCGACACATATTAGGACAGTTTGCACATTTGAGTAAATCTTTTAGATTTGCTTTTATACCTTCCATGGTATAATACTGTTTGCGGTTTTTGTATCCAGTAATAAAATTAGTTCGCTCTGTTTTTTCCATCTTTTTAAAAATATCAACCATCCAGGAATATTTTGCTAATTTTTTAAAAACTTCCATGTTTGTTTTCTCCTTTCTTTGATTGTAATTCATTTTTTTGAGTAATAAAATAACTTAAATTAATTGGTGGTTTAATTTTACCTATTTTTTCTTTTTCTTCTTTTTCTTCTTCAGTGAGATCTGCATAAAGTTTTCCGGGATTCAAAATATTCTTCGGATCAAGCATTTTTTTAATCTTTTTTAACAAAGAGAATTCTGTTCCATGTTCTAAATGCATCCAGCGGGTGCGGTTAATTCCAATTCCATGATGATGTGAGATTGTTCCACCATATTTTAGTGTTGTCTCGCATGTTGTATCCCAACATTGATTGTATAAATCTATAGGTGATTGATTTTCTCGCGGCACTGCAGTAAATGTAAAGTAGAAGCACACTCCAGAAGTATAAAAATGCGATGCATGTCCAGAAGCCATAATTGCACCAGGTACATTCATAATTTGCTCAATTACGGCATTGTACAAGCCATTCGCCTGTTCCCAAGGAATAGCTACTTCTATTGTATCGAATACTAATCCATATGGTGCATATTCAGAAGATTCTTTTACTACAAATCTTGTATCAAACCAATGCTGAACGGGGCCATCTCCACATTCTATACCTTCTTGGGCTAAACAATTCCTGCGAACAACCTTTTCTTCAAGTTCAACTAATTCTGATGGCCCTTCGCAGACAAACACCACCATAAATTTATTTTTCGATCGTTTTTCTGTTTTTCCAAAATGACGTTTTGTTTCCAATTTATCATAAATTCGAATAACAGCAGGATTTATCTGTCCTTGTATCGTTTTTCTTATTGCCTCTAAACTTTGATTTAAATCATTAAAGACGAAAGAAAGACCTATTTGTTTTTCAGGAAAAGGCCAAATTCTACATGTAACTGCTGTCATTATCCCCAATGTACCTTCAGATCCAAGAAATATTCTGTCAATCATTGGACCTACTGCGGCTCGGGGATAAAATTTTGTATTTAAAATTTCTCCAGAAGGTAGAACTAATTCAAAAGATTTCACTATATCTTCGAATTTCCCATATTTGCCGCTAAATTGACCCGCTGCCCTATGAGCAAAGTATCCCCCTATAGTTGAAGTATACAATGATTGAGGGATATGGCCCATCCGAAATCCATGTGCGTTTAAATATCTTTCTAATGTCTTTCCATTTACACCTGCGCCAATTCGAGCTGTCATGTTTATAGGATTGATCTCAATGTGATCAAAATACTTCATATCTACAATAATTCCACCAAATACGGGAAGTGCACCCCCTACTACTCCTGATCCTTCACCATAAGGGATAATTGGAATGGGAGGATTGTGATTTGCCGCGTATTTTACAAGTTGTACGATTTCATCTGTGGTTTTTGGCCATACAATAACATCAGGGTAAGCGGGAATTTGACCATGAAGATTCATCAAAGTGCCAATTAACCAATAATCCTTTCCATAAGCAATTTTATCAGCTAATTCTGAAGATATTCTTTCGTGAGGAAATATCTTTGTTAAATCTTCTTTAATTTTAGGAATATCCAGTTTTATTTTAGATCGATCATGTTTAAAATAGACATTTAGTGGTGTAGATTCTCGTCTAAATTCATCCATGAATTAATTCAAGTTTTTTGATTTAAAAAAAGCACTTCTAACATTTTTCTATTAATTGAAAAAAGTGAAAATTTTTGATATTTTGAATTATTTAAATTTATCAGATAAAAATGTATAGTGTAAATTCGAAAGATATTATTCCAAAATCAGTTCTTGTTATTTGTTTGGGTAACATATGCCGCTCTCCTGTAGCTGAGTATTTATTTAAATATTATATATCTCAAAGCCAAAGTGACCGCATTCAAAAAATTAAAGTGGATTCTGCTGGCTTAAATCCTGTATTAAATCAGATGTCTCCTCATTCTGCTCAATATCTTCATCTTATGAATATTGAAACAATTGGATTTCAACCAAAAAAAATCTCGTTAAGTTTTCTTAATAAACATGATCTTATTCTTGTGATGGAAGAAAACCAAAAAAAGGAAATTCTGAAGATGTATAGTAATTATACTCCAAAATCTTCTCCAAATCAAACTGTTGAAGCACCTAAAATTTTCACATTATCAGAGGCTGCAGGATCAAAAGGTGATATTGATGATCCATATGGTGATTCTTGGGAAGGATATAAAAAAATTTTGGATCAAATTCACAATTACGTGAGATCTCTAATTAATAAATGGGAAAATTTGAATTAATTTGATTTTTCAAAAAATATATATTTTTTAATTAAATATATATTTATTGTTCTTTTTCTTAAATACTATGAATTTATTAAAAAAAAATAATAAAACATTATTAAAATATATATTTTAAGGAATTTTTTATTTGATTCACTATTATATACTCAAATTATTTGCATTTATTTATTTTAATATATATTTTATGTATAAAATATATATTTTATTATATTTAGAATTTTTACTCTTTACACCCAAATAACAATGTCATTAATAAGAAAATTTTTCAATTATATCGTATAGTTCTTTACATGGAAACAGTAATTGTTTTTGATTTTGGCTCACAACTTGCTCACTTAATCGCCCGTAGAGTCCGAGATCTCGGTGTTTATTCTGAAATCGTCCCTTACAATGTTACAAGAGAAAAACTTGAAATTTTTCAACCCATAGGTATTATTTTTTCAGGCGGGCCATCATCAGTTTATGAACATAATGCTCCCAAACCGAATGATCCTGTATGGGAATATATTCATGAGAATCAAATTCCATTATTAGGTCTTTGTTATGGTCATCATCTTATCGCTCAAAAATATGGTGGTTTAGTTGAAGCTAGAGAAGAAAAGGAATTTGGAAAAGCAATTCTTTCTATAACTCGCAACGATTTAATTTTTTCTGATCTTTCCCACAATGAAACTGTATGGATGTCTCACGGAGATCAAGTCGTGGAAGTTCCTCCTGGATTTGAAGTATTTGGCTCGACAGAAACTTGTCCTATTGCCGCTATGGGTGATCCTGTTCAAAATATTTTTTCTTTTCAATTTCATGCTGAAGTTCATCATACTAAAAATGGATCAAAGATGTTTAAGAATTTCTTATTTAACATCTGCCATGCTTCTCAGTCTTGGAAGGTGGAACATTGGATTGAAAAATCTGTTAAAGAAATTCGTTCTGTTGTTCAAGATAAAAGCGTAATTTTAGGCCTTTCTGGGGGGGTAGATTCTTCAGTTGTTTCAATATTATTAAAAAAAGCAATTCAAGATCAGGTGCATTTAATTTTCGTAAATAATGGGCTACTTCGAAAAAATGAAGTGGAACAAGTCTGCGAGTGGTTTCGTGATCGTTTGCATTTTTCAAATTTTCATCTGGTAGATGCTTCTGATTTATTTCTTGAACGATTGAATGAAGTAACTGACCCTGAACAGAAACGAAAAATTATTGGTCACACATTTATCGAAGTATTTGAAAAAAAAGCCAGAGAATTGGAAGAAAATTATCCAAATGTGGAATTTTTAGCTCAAGGTACAATTTATCCCGATCGAGTTGAATCACAAGCTGGAACTGGAGGTAAAAGTTCAAGCAAAATTAAGTCTCATCATAATTTAACTTTACCAGAAAACATGAAATTAAAAATAATAGAGCCGTTACGGGATTTATATAAGGATGAAGTGCGAAAATTAGGCCAAGAATTGGGCTTACCTTCCGAATTGATCCAACGTCATCCATTTCCTGGGCCTGGATTGGCAGTACGGTGCATTGGTGATATTACGAAGGAAAAATTGGATATATTGCGGGAAGCTGATGCAATAGTCATTGAAGAAATAAAGAAAGCGGGTTTATATAATCAAATTTGGCAAGCTTTTGCTGTATATCTCCCCGTAAAATCAGTTGGTGTTATGGGGGATTTTCGTACCTTTGAAAATATTTGTGCAGTAAGAATTGTTGAATCGATTGATGCGATGACAGCTAATTTTGCTAAAATTGACTGGAACGTATTGGAACGAATCAGTTCTCGAATTATCAATGAAGTACGGGGATTTAATCGAGTAGTTTATGACATCTCTAATAAACCTCCTTCAACCATTGAATTTGAATAGCCTCTTTATTAAACTACTTTTTTTTTATTAAAGATCCTTTACACTTTTAAGTTTTAATTCTAATTAGAATTTAAGAAATATTTGAGAATTCTATATAATCAAATCATACTTAGGAACTTCACTACTTAATAACATTCTAATCTTAGTTGGAAAAATCATGGATGAAATTACAATAAATATACTGTTGAGTTTTTTTTTGGGGGGACTGTTAATTCTTTTCATACTTAAAGCAATAAGAACCCAACATCATGTTCCTTTTTTTCCTTTTTCATTTGCAGCAATGTTTATAGGTGCATTTATAAGCTTGATTCTTAATTTTAGTTTTCCCTCAATTCCTTCAGGCAAATTAATTGCACTGGAATTGATGTTTTTTGGTTTATCTTTATTTTTTATCTATCTTTTCCTTGAGAGTTTGCGTACAGTGAATCGAAATTTTACACTATTTGTAATTACATTTATCTTGCTGATTATTCAACAAATCTCCTTAATTTTTATTATTTTTTTACCTGCCTCAGAACAGGCGGTTCATTTTTTTTGGTTTATCGCTGATTTTTCATATAATATTTTAGGTGTAATTGTAAATGTTGGGATTGCAGTTCCTTTTTATTTCAGAAATTTTATTAGATCTCGGAAAAAAACTGCACTTTATTTAGTTTGTACATTTGTAATTATTGCAATTGGATATAGTTCTTTATTATTAGCTGATATTTTCTGGTATTATTCTGTTTTTAACAATTTTCAAGATGTAATCTTTGAATTAGGAAAAGCTCTTCCAATTGTTGGTTTTATTATGATTCTTGCAGTTTACATAATTGATATTCATCATTTTTATCAAGTTCCATCAAATTTATTCATGTTTATGATTTCTGATACCAACGGTAATATTATTTTTAGATCAAAATTTCAAAATATTTATGAGAAAAATAATTCGATTGATAAAAATCTCCCTGCCTTATTGAATACAGTAAATCAAATTTTCACTAGTATTTTTTTAGCTAAAAGTTCTATCAATCTTATAATGTCAGATGATGTATCAATGTTTAGATCAGCAGGTAAATATTATTCTGCTGTAATTGTTACTAATACTGGTTCTAAAATCTTGCAGAGTGCGCTTTCACGCTTTTTAGTTCATTTTGAACTTAAATTTACTTTCCACCCTCCTGAATATTTTAAAAATTCTGAAGTTGTAGAGCAAATTGTTGCATTATTACTGGAAAATTTTCCATTTTTATTACCTGAAATTAATGGTGCACGAAATTCAAAGAAATAATGAAAAAATTCTAAAAAAGTGATGATATCCTACTAACGGTGTCTATATTGCATATCTACTTTACATACCTGCATTACCATGAAATTTCTATCCAATAGGCAGGGTGGTCGGTTTGTGATTGAGGGCTAGGAATATAGTGAGCACTTTCGACTATGAATGTTGGTGAGAGAAAGATATGATCAATTGTTGATTGCATTGAAATCCCTTCGTTATCAATTCCTGTCGGCCATTTTGCGCGCCAAGAATCTTGATAAACTGCAGTTACAGAAGAATAATACGAACTATCCTCACGCCAATTAAAATCTCCCATTAATATCACATTCGTCAAACCATTAACTTGATCTAGTATCATTTCGGTGTGAGCGGCTTTTGTTATGAAATAGATTCCCCCAATAACCAAGAGAAATCCAATTATTAGTCCAAACCCCATTAGAGATATATCTAATGTTGCACCCCAAGTTCTAAATGATATTATAAACAAAGACGCACATGCTAAAGCAAACGAAAGAATTTCTGAGGTTATTTTATCTGGTGATTTTTGCCATTTTTCTTTTTCCTTCCTTGCTTCTTGTTTCTTCTCTGTTTCTTGTTCCTTCTTTGTTTCTTTTCCGTTTTGGGTATTTATTTTTCCTTTTAATACTTCATTAATGAACATATAAGCATATTCATTATAAATTAAATTGAAGTAGAGGGGAAATCCAAGCCAAAAACACCCTACTGCTATTCCTGCGCTAATAATCTTTCCAGTTGGACTCATAAATGGTTCAGCAACACGCGAGATCATCATTATTCCAAAAATTCCTCGAATCCACCAATGTTGATTTCGTTTAGGAATGAGCCAAAGTAGTGCTCCTGTCAGAAAAAAGAGCACTCCTGCTGCTTTGGCATCTAATTGCGTGTTTAATAAATCCAATGTATAGATACCTTCAACTAAATCAGACATCATTTGATAAAAAATCACTAATATTATCATAATTGTGAATCCTTGAAAGTATACTTTTTCTGAAATCTTTTGAATTTCCATAATTATCCTTGCATAGAGAAAGAAAATAAGCTTTTCCACATAATCTAAAAGAACAAGACACATAATTCGCAATTTATACTATTGATAATAATCTTGTATGATCTCTTTCTTTCTTTTTATTATGCTCCATTTCGCTTTTTTTAATTATATATTATTTTATTCACAGAATTTTTATAGGACTTGCTCCCATACTTTAATATACAATCAATGTTGAAATCAAGGTTATTACAGATGCAAAACTCCTTGATAGCGGTATTGATAATGCTTTGATATTCCAACTGAGGATAAAAAAGATGGCTCCTACTGATGAAGAAGAAGAAATAAATGACAATACTTCCCAAATCCCCGTCATGAAAGTCTTTTTTGCAGGGGAAGGTGGCGTAGGTAAGACAACATTTGTTGAGCGATTTGTTACTGGTATGTTTAATCCTAATATGATAATGACAATTGGTGTAAATCATGCAGTAAAAACCCTGAAAACCTCAGATGGAAGAGATGTGACGTTGCAAGTTTGGGATCTTGGAGGAGAGGCTCGTTTTCGATTCGTTGTTCAAAATTATGTGCGAGGTTCGAATGCTGGGGCTGTATGCTTTGATCTTACTCGAATGAGCACTTATATCAATCTCGAAGAGTGGGTAGAAATCATACGTGAGGTGGTACCTGATATTCCAATATATTTGATTGGAATGAAAAAGGATTTAGCAGGTGATGAGATTGAGATTACAACCTATCAAGAATTAATTCAGAAATATCATTTAGAAAAGTTAATTCTTACCAGCAGTATGACTGGTGAGGGTGTGGATGAAACTTTTCTTTCTTTAGCAAATCATTTACCACTAGAACCAGAATTCTTTCGGAAAAGTTGAAAAGAAATATATAAAAGATTGAAAAAAAAGGTTGAAAATTAGATTTTAGTCAAGAAACCATTCCATCATCAATTCATCTTGAAATCTTTCATTAATAAAATATTGATTGTGATAAATTCCTACTGAATGAAATCCGCATTTTTTATAAAGATGAATTGCCATATTATTTGAAGTAAATGTACTAAGAATGAGTTTTTGTTTTCCAATCAGACGGGCTAATTTAGCAGCATATTGAATTAGTTTGTAGCCTATACCTTGATTTCGATAATGATCTTGGACAATAATGCCTAATTGACCTACGTGTGCTGCAGCTTCCCATGGGATATGTTCAATTGTTAATTGACCTATGATATTTTTCGGTGTGCGTATCAATGGATTCTCTGCTACTATACATATATTTCCTTCATCTCGAATATCATGGTACCACGAGATACGCTCCCATTCTGTTTTTACAGGTGTGTAAACTGGTAAATAAATACCTTCTTCTACAACATCATTAAAATTCTGCCATATTCCTTCTAAATCTGTCTTTTTAAATAACCGAATAATGGCGCGTTTTCCATTTTTCAATCTAATTTCTTCAGATGGATATTGTCCATAGGGAACGGGGCGTTTAGATTTTTTCATTATAGAACACTGTCAATCAAGTGAGGTTAAGTATTATTATTTGATTGATTATTATTTGATTGATTATTATTTCTATTTATTATTATCTCGATTGAATTATATTTTGATAATATTTATTTTTTCATTCTGCTGATTTTTCTTTAAATATGTCTCTTCAATAGATTAAGATTTTTCTCTTTATTTAATTTCTTCTTTCGTTTGATTGGCAATTCTATCTATATTTTTCAAATTTAAATTAAGCACTGTTTTCTCTATCTTTATTTTGATTTACGTTATCTTTATTGCTATCTATATTATTCTCTGTATTCTTATCTTTATTATTCTCTGTATTCTTATTTATATTATTTCCCCTTTTTTTTGCACTTTCCCTCATATAAGACAATATATTCGCGAATACAAGCATGGCAACCAGCACACCAAAAATCACAAAGAAAATTATATTAAATTGACTTGATGCTGTAGTGATTTCAGCTTGAGAAAGTTGAGCTATATAACTGGGATCATGTCCTCCAAGTAAATTAATACCTAACAATGAGAAAAATAAAGCTCTTGGGATTGATCCAATTGCAGTGGCTATTGTATAAGGTTTTGCTTTAATATTTGATATACCTGCAGCATAAGATACTGGATCAAACATAATAACTGGCACAGCACGACCAACAATAATTGCCCAAATACCCCATTTTTCAATCCATTCGTCCATTATAACTATCATTCTTTGAGCCATTGACATTTTTTCTCCCGCCACTTCAAGTAAAGTCCTTCCTCCTTGTTTGGATACATAATAGGTAATTGTTCCACTCAAAATAGAGCCAATAACGCCCAAAACAGTCCCCCATAAGAATCCAAAAATCATAGCACCTGATAATAATATTAATTCTGAAGGAATTGGAGCAATTAAACTCTGCATTACCATCAGAAATAAAAAGACAATTGCTGCCCAAGGACCAATTCGCAATAAAGGTAAAATAAAATATTCCCTGATAATTCGAAATAAAAAGGTTTCATCTACAATAACAAAATACATTACAACAACAGATAAAATCAGAATCGCTACAAAAAGAATTGTCATAAGGATTTTTTTCCGAGTCCATTCCATAAAATTCTAAAGCTTCCCACCTAAAATAATTTCATGGTGCAGTAATCAATTCCCATTTTTCTCTTTTCGAAACGTATTTGAAAAGTAAAAATGCACCAGAATCAAAAAATTTTTTTTATATGGCGGATTAATTTATTTACTACATTTTGGATGATATACCGTGAGTCGAACTTTAAAAAGATATGAGGAATATATAGAAGCGGAACGAAAAATTAAAATAGGAAGTATTTTCATAACCAGATATGAACGATCCCGTATTATAGGTGCTCGAGCACTCCAGATCAGCTTCCAAGCAAGTCCATTTACAGAAATCCCTCCAGAATTAACCGATCCAATTGAAATTGCCGCTTATGAACTCGATAATAAGGTACTGCCCATTACAATCCGTCGTAGCATGCCTGATGGTTCTTATCAGATGATCCCGGTCTCATGGCTGGTAAATGAAAATTACTAAGTATTTTTGTAAAAAGAAAAACATGATAATTTATATGTCGCCTCGTTAATTTTTTATGGAATCTCCCATTTTTATTTTCAAAGAAGTTCTATTTTTAGCAACATATCCCTTAGGGATGTAGACTAGTGGTTATTTCGCCACGCTCACACCGTGGAAATCGAGAGTTCGATTCTCTCCATCCCTATTCATATTCTTTTTTAGATAGACCGTCAATCCGTAAATAAACTAAATTTCCTACTTTTTCTGTATTGAGTGTCAATTCAACGTGCTTTCGACCATGTGGTGTTTGAAAATACTGATAAACTTTTACATCGTGCTTAGCTTTTCCAGTTGAAAATGTATAATTTACTGCATTGCGAATACCACAACCGCTGCAATGTTCTGTTTTTCCACAACCACCAGGTAATGTTGCATATGCACATTCAATTACATCTCCTCCTAGTTTTCCTTCAATCTTTGAAATTGGTTTTTTAAGTTCATTTTGAGCTGTTTTGTTTGCAGCTTCAATTTTTCCATTAGCATTTACAATAAAAATGGGAGGTTTTAATGAATCAATCAAATCTTGCAAAGGAATTTTATGATATTCTAAATTATAAATGCATTCTTGGCAGATTCCATGAGAAATTTGTAAGTCTTCTGGATTAGATAAATTTTCTTGAATAATTTTACCACACCAAGCGCATCTTACTTTCATAAATATCTTTTATGTTTAAACTTGAAAAGATTATATTTTTGTAATAAATCCAGAAAATATACAGAAAGTTTTTCAAGATGATACTACAATAATGCTCATCATTTCCAGATCATTTCGAATAAACCATCCTAGTTTTTTATAGAATGCAATTACACCTGCATTTGAACGTTCTACAAATAAATGAACTTTTTCAACATGTTGGGCTTGAAATCGAGTCATTAATTCCTTCATCAAAGTTGATCCAATACCTTGTTTTCGAAAATCAGGATGTACTGCTAGATGATGAACATAACCCCTTCTACCATCGAATGCACCCATAACTACACCAATAACACGATTATTAATGAGCCCAATTAAGAATAAATCGGGATTTTTGGTTGCAAAACGCTGAATATGTTCATGTGTGTCGGACATTCCGAGCGATAATTTTCCCAATTCCCACAATTGATATACTTGATGATAGTATTCCATTGAAAAATTGCGAATTTGCATAAATTAATCACTTCATTAGAAAATGAATGAAAATAATAGAATTTTTTGTAACATTTGTAAATCAATAAAGAAAAAAAAGTGAAAGAATATCTACTAAATGCTTGTAGTTCTTATTGTATTGAGTTACATGATATAAATCTATGCTCGAGTTGCCCAAGTGATATCTTTGGCTGTAATTCGTTTCCTTCGATCATCTTTTACGATTTCAATTGCTTTTTTAGTAGTTTCAACTGCATGTTTTTCTAAAGTTTTAATCAAGATGGCTAAAGCGTCATCACTAACCAATCTTGCGCCTTCTTCACGCATTAATCTACGTATTGGTGCTTTTGAGATGAATGTTTTTGATTGTTTTGCAGATGTGCGTTTCGTTTTTACTTTTGATTTAACTGCTGTTTTAGTTCTGCTTTTAGCAGTTTTTTTTGCAGTTTTTTTTGCAGTCGTTTTTGGCTTAGTTTTTGGATTTTTCTTCATTTTTGTTGTTTTTTTAGCCATTGCATTTAATCCTCCTTTTTGAGAATATCAAGAATTAACCAATCATCTAATAATTTAAATTTTAATTTGATGAGGTTATTACAATACCGTTGGTTAATGCAGTATTTATATTTTTTTAAAAAAGCAGTATCGCCCTATTAAATTAAAAGGTTGAAAAATTAGTGATATTAAGGTCATAATCTTGCTCGCTCCGATACCATCATCAAATACTCAATATGTAAATCATCCTTTATTAAAACCAAATATGGTAATTAAACGGAAATATCAGCAAGCAATATTTGCTACATGTGCCCGTAACAATTGTTTGGTTGTGATTCCGACAGGATTGGGGAAGACTATTATTGCTTTGTTATTAGCTTTGCATCAATGGAAGGATCTTAATACAAAAGTAGTCTTTTTAGCTCCAACGCGCCCGTTAGTTGAACAACATCAGCAATTATTTTGTGATTTGACCATATTTGAGCCCGAACAGCTCCCTCTTATTACTGGATCAATAGCACCTGAAAAACGAGCTTTATTATATCAAATGTCTTCGATACGTGCATTATTCTTAACTCCACAAATTGTCCAGAATGATCTAATTTCAGGAAGATTCTCATTTGAAAATGTTTCTTTAGTAATATTTGATGAAGCACACCGTGCTGTGGGGAATTATGCTTATACTTTCATTGCAAAAAAATACTGGCAAAATACAATTGTTTCAAATCGAAAAATATTAGCTATGACTGCATCACCAGGTAAGAATCGCGAGAAAATAATGGAAGTTATGCAAAATTTATATCTAAATACTGTAGAAATACGGACAGAATCAGATTTAGATGTAAAACCTTACATTCAAAATGTTTCTACTGAATGGATTGAAGTACAACTGCCTGATGAATTAAAGGATATATTAGAGACACTCAATCAGCTGGAAAAACAAATTTTATCTGAATTAAAGAAGAATGGGTTAATTGAATCCCGAGATATATCAAAAATAAATCGAAAAGATCTTCTAAGTGCTGGAAAAGAGCTAGATCTTCTAATAACTCGAAATTACAATCAAGGTGATTTACCTCGATTACTTTATTGTAAAAAATTACTATCGAATGCAATAAGAATATCTCACATGAAAGAATTGATTGAAGCTCAAGGTTTAGGCGCTTTAACTAAATATTTAGAAAAAAACATGCAAAAAGTACAAGCAGGTAAAGGTGGAGTTTCTCTTCGAGAATTATTTACTTCAGAATCAATGAATAAGATTATGCAACATGCACAAGAATTGGAAGAACAGAAGATTTTTCATCCTAAATTCAAAATTCTTAGTTCAATACTACACAATCAATTCAAATCAAGTGATACTTCTCGAATTTTAATATTTTGTCAGTTTCGCGATACAGTAAAAATCTTAGTGGAAAAAATCAATGAGGTACCACTGTTTCGAGCAATGAGATTTGTTGGCCAACAAAGTAAGGGAAAAGAAAAAGGTTTATCCCAAAAAGAGCAAAAACAAATTCTTCAAGATTTTAAAACTGGTATTTACAATATTTTAGTTGCAACTTCAGTGGCTGAAGAAGGACTTGATATTGCAGAATGTGATGTTGTGATTTTTTTTGATGTAATTCCAAGTGAAATTAGATCAATTCAACGCCGTGGAAGGACGGGTCGTAATTCTGCAGGAAAGGTAATCATTCTGAAAACTAAAGGAACAAGAGAAGATGCCTATTATTGGGCAGAACGACATAGGGAGAAAGAAATGAAAAGAATTCTTAAGGATCTCCAATATGAAATGAATAAATTTTCGAATACTAATAAGCAAGATTCAAAGAAATTTAAAAATACAAAGTTAAAGAAAGAGAATAGTCTGTTAAGATACGTACAAAATTCACCTGAACTGCATGATCTTCAAGATTCAATTAACTCTAATGAGAGCATAAAAAATTCGGAAGATCCTTCTTCTTTAATAATTACTCCATCGATACATTTTGAAGAAAATCATACACTAAATCGCCTAAAAGAAAATGGATCAGTTAATATTTCTGATTCAGACACAAATATTCATTCTAAAAATACAGATTTTTCTTTAAAAGAACAAAGAAAAACTCCATATATATTAGTAGATTCTCGTGAAACAGCATCGCCTATCACACGAATTTTATCAGAAATGAATGTAGACATCGATTTACAGACTCTACCTGTGGGGGATTATATTGTTTCTCAACGTTGTGGCATTGAACGTAAATCTATTCAAGATTTTATTGATTCAATTAAAGATGGGCGTTTATTTGATGAAGTCCGTCGTCTTCGTAATCAATTCAGTCATCCTATTCTTCTTTTGGAAGGAAATTATCACAAAATTATAAGTATTAATCGAGCTGCAATCTTAGGCACTTTGACAAGTATTATGCTAAAATTTCAAGTTTTTCTAGTTCAAACTCAAGATGCCCATGATTCAGCTGAAATGATTAGGGCTCTTGCCCTCAAAGAGCAAAAAAGTAATTCGAAATCTTTTTCTATTCGATTTAAAAAAATACCTAAACAATTGGATAAACAATTAGAGCAAATTGTTGCAGGAATTCCTGGGATAAATTTAGCGCGAGCACAAGATTTATTGCGCGAATTTCGGACTCTACGCGCTCTTTTCAATGCTTCACCTGAAGATCTGAAAAAAATCCATCAAATAGGGCCCGTTCTAGCAGAAAAAATTCATAAATATGCAAATTTAGATTATTTCTTAAAAGAAGTTGATGATTATGACACCAACAAATAAAATTTCTCATCGTCCATTTCGTTTATTTGAATCATTAACACCTCAATGGGATCATGATTTACATATTCATACTAATTGGAGCCAAGATAATTTAAATGGTCCTTCTGCACTTAAATGGCTAAATCTATCTGAACGATATAAAATTCATATCGGTTTTGCTGATCATTTTGAAATTGGTTATTACATTCATCGACCTCCAAAATATGCTGATTTGGGTTCTTGGAAATTAAATCTTAACACAATAGATAACTATTTGGAAGAATTTGATGATTTAAAAAGCAAGTTTCAACATTTTTCCTTAGGATTGGAGGTAAGTTATCACCCTAGTATTCAAGATCGTATTTGGGAATTTTTGGATGATTATTATTCACAATTTGATTATATAACTGGAAGTGTTCATGAAATTGAATTGTTTCGTGCAATAACAGTTAAGAAAAACATTCAACCATTAATTCAGAACCAAGTTCAGTTTAAATCTTTAATTGACCGATATTTTAAACTGATTCAAGAGATGATTGACTCTAAACGTTTTGATGTTATTGCACATCCTGACGTTATTTTTCGTTTCGTTTCATTTTCAACATTATCAAAGGAAATTCAAAATAACTATAGACGTTATCTATTCGACATTGCCTGGTTATGCGACAAAACAAAAACCTTTATGGAGATAAATCTCAGCGGATACAGATATCAATGGCAAGATAGTTTTCCAAAGGAATCTTTACTTGCACATTTTCGATTGGAAGATATACCTATGGTAATTGGAAGTGACAGCCATGAAATATCCTACTTTTCATCAATTGTTCCAAAGATCAGGAAACTAAATAATTTGCTAAAAAATAACTGGAAATTTGTATATAAATTTGATCCATCTCAAATTCAATAATAAAATTGAGCGTTAATTTAAGATAAGAACAAATATATGTTAAGAAATTCATAATTGTTACAGAAGATGTCTGATCAGCCTCCTGAATCATTAAACGATCCCAATGGAAAACAATCTTCCAATATTAAAAAGCAAATTGAAGAACAGAAACAAAAGGAAGAATTAAAAGATCTTCTTCATACTATTGATACCGATGGCGCTCCACAATTGAAAAGTAAAATTACCATTATTTCGGAGCCAAAATTAGATGAACTTGATATTAGCCAAATTAAAAAACTTCATCTAAAAGATTCTCCTTTACGTGAAAAAGATTCCATTCCTGCTAATGAACGTCCAACTGGAAATTTGTGGCGAGATTTAGAAATCTTTTTCATACAACTTGGCCGTGCATATGAAAATCGCTATGCTTTATGGGAATCTACGTTTGTCTCAATAATGAAAAACCTTAGAAAAATGAGAAAATACAACGAAACACAATCTAAAATATTAATCAATACTATTCAAGAATTAGAAGTACAAATAAAAAATGGATTGAAAGATTTTCAAATTAGACGGGATGAAATGGAGCGATTTTCAGATATTGACTATAAAACTATTACATTGAATTTTAAAAAGGTTCTTGAATTATTAAACTTGCAAATTAGAGAAATTCAACTTCGCCAAGAGATTGATCAGTTATATCAAATTTATTGCTCTTAATATTTTTGAGCAATAATTTATATCGACTTAAGATCATAGTAGTACTAAGTATCTCAATTGTAATTTTCTTTATGAATATCAATAATTTAAAATAGGAGATTTATGAAAGACTATGTCCTTAATAAAAGCAGAAAATATTAGATTAAAAAAGAAAGTCGAAGATTTAGAAAACAGATTGATAAATTTAGTTGGTGCTATCAAGATATTCGCAACTGGTATGTCAGATAATGAATTAGAAATGAACAACCATATTGCTGAGATTATTTCGAGTAGTTCAGAACTTAAAATTGTAGCACCTTATATTTCAGAAGAATATGCTATTTTATTACAAGATCGATCAAATTCTGGAATAAAGATGCAAATTGTGGTAAATGATCGCAGGTTATGGCCAAAAAATCATCAAGTTATTTATGATAAATTAAAAAATACATCAACAATCGATGTAATTAATAATCCGAATGTGCATTACTTAATGGTTTGGAGTCCAGAAGCCACTATTTTTACCAGTGGGCCTTTATCTAAAGAACATTTGATGAAATCAATATTAATCGGAACAATTATTACTGAACCTGCGAAGAATCGAGATATGTTGAAAATCTTCAATCTTATGCTTCCATCATTTATGCGACAAAATTTCAATTAAATATTCAATAAATCAACAAATAATTGAGTAAATATGAATAATCCAGTTGAAGATTTTTCTTTTAATTCAGAAAAAGAACCACTAGATAAGGTTTTTGATTTTTTAATGAAGATTTACTTTTATCTTGGTCTTGTGGGTTATCTTCCTTACTTTTTAATTCATAGTTTATATTTTTTCCCTGTTAATTCAACATTACCTACTTTAACTATTATCATTTTTTTAGCAATTGGAGAATTACTTCTTCTTTTTTTCATGGATATGATTGGGATGCAATCGACTTATTTAGATCGAATTAGTCGATTAGTTCCCCTAATAGCTGTCACCATAGGTGCTGCTGCTTTAATTTATCAATCAATACTTATTTCTTTTGGTTGGATCGAGCAATATCCCATGATTTTAATTACAGGAATTATAATCTTAGGTGTTTTTGGCATTTTAGGCTGGTATTTTATACGACAAGAATATGGATTGACTAAACAAAACTATTTTCCTTCGCTTAATGACTCAATGATTGGGTTATTGTTTAGTGGAATCCTGTATTTTTTTGAATTTTTTATACAAAGTGCTTTATTAATTGGAATAAGTCTTAGTTTCATTGCTTATCCATTTATCATTATAATTTGGGGGCATCCAAAGGTAGTCCCTAGAATAAAACCGCGTAAATTAGTTAACCCTTATAAAAGAGTAACTTTTTCAAATTTTATACTTGATGTAATGAAATCTCTTGCAATTGCAGGCACTATTTTAATTGTACTATATGATGGCTCTGTATTATTATTTCCAGACCATGAATCAAGTTTTGATTCAATATGGATTCGGAATCTTGCTTTAGTATCCTTTTGTGCTGCACTCGCTATGTATCTATATTGGCAAAACTCTCAAAAAGTATATGGCCTATTTGTAGTATTTTTGTTATACATTTTAACTTTTATTCATTTTGTAATCGTTGTTGGGTTTAATCTTAACACATGGTGGTTAATTGCTCCTTTGAATGGATTTACTCTTGCTGGTGTTTATTTCTTTATTGAACAAAAAATCTATAAAAGTGATAATGTCAGAGTAATGTCAGGTTCATATTACACAGTAGTTTTAATTCTTGTAACAGGGGCAATATTATTTCGTGAAAATTCTCAACTAGATGTTCTAATTAATTATGGTAGATTGGTTGTTTCTGTAATTGGGATTGCTTATTTGATCGGTTATTTGCGCGAATCACCGTCAACCAGATATAATAATCATTATAAATAAAGGATATTTTGATGAAATCGGATAAAATTTATCAAGTAAAGAACAATAAATCTAAATTTCCATTGAAAGTATTAATAACTGGGGCATCTGGTGGTATTGGTTATGCAATTGCAAAAAAATTAGCACAATCACCTGAAAAATATGAAGTATATGGAACATCTCGCTTTCCTAAAAAGATCCCTCAAGAACTTCATATTCTAAATCTTAACTTTCATTCTTTAGATTTAACACAACCCTCTTCAATTGAGTCATTGCTTACAATATTACCACATGTGGATATTCTCATTAATAATGCAGGTTGCTCACACAATGGACCAGTTGAAGAAATTCCTATGGAACATGTGCGTGAGTATTTTGAATTAAACTTTTTTGGTTTAGTGTCTTTAATTCGCGGATATTTACCAAATATGCGCGCTCAGAAATTTGGATATATCATTAATATATCTTCAATGGCGAGCTTATCCCCTGTTCCATTTTCAAGTTTTTATGCTGCATCTAAAGCAGCCGTTAATGCGCTCACATTTGGATTAGCGAATGAAATTTACAATTTTGGGATAAAAGCAATAGTTGTTGCTCCTTTTGAAATAAATACCAATTTACCTCAAGATTTTCAAACAAAAAAATCTTCACAATATTATTCTAATTCAAAAGCTGTGAAAAATTCTCGAGATCATGGACTTTTACACGGGCCATCTCCTATAGTCGTTGCTGATACAATTTGGAAGATTTTAAATAGCCGAAATCCAAAATTATTTTATCCTGTTGGAAAAAATGCTAAATTAAAATATTTCTTGATCAAGCATTTGCCTCAGTGGATAATATCAAATTCAACTCGCAAAATATTCAATATTTACTAACTATCATGGTGCGAATAAGTTCTATACAAAATTTAATTGTTACTAAATTTTTTATATAAAAATTATATAATTGTCAATAAAAATGAGATGTAATGTGATGTTCAATACAAAATGGTTATCAAAGAAAGAAATTGAAGATTTAATCTTAGAACCACTAACTGAAGATGAAATTCTCGCTTGTAGAAAAAAACATTCTTTAGTTCCATTATTAAATGAAATCGTAAAGGGAACTACCGAGCCAGGAACAGGTGGAACTGCCTATTTTCACTTTTTAAATAGGGAAGAACCTATCTTAGATTGTACTTCCCAAGCTTGGTCATTGAATTTAGGTCATGCGCCCGCTGATGTTAATTACGCTGTTGCGGTCCAATCACAATTCAGTAATCATGTTCGTTATGGATATTTAACACCCATTAGAGTAAAGCTTGTGAATAAATTATCTTCAATTGCTCCCGGTCAACTGAAAGATGGGCGCGTCGCTTTAAACAATTTAGGTGGTGGTGGCGCTGTCGAAGCTGCAATTCGATTAGCTTATATTAACAGTAGAAGTGGAGATCAAATAGTAACATTCTTTCGTGGATATCATGGTTCCAGCTTGGCGTTGACTGGGGCAACACAACAATTAGGATTAGCTATTAGATATCGGCCATTTGGAATTGATCGTTGGTTAAAAACCTTCTTCCCTTATTGTTATCGCTGTCCATGGGGATACAAAGGTGGATTAGGGGGAAAGAAGGATCCAGCTTGTAAATTAGAATGTTTGGAATTTGTTAAACAACATATTGAACAATATCATATAAGTGGTGTTGCTGCTGTGTTGATTGAACCCAATCAAGGCGCAGGCGGACAAATACCTGCTCCAGTTGAATTTCTCGTTGGTTTGAAGAAAATTTGCAAGAAAAATAAGATTATTCTCATATATGATGAATGTCAGACGGGCTTTGGGCGTTCTGGAAAGATGTGGATTTCAGAATATTATTCAGATCTGGCAAATGAAGATGTTTCTCCCGATATTTTGGCAGCAACAAAAGGTGCTGCTGGGGGATTTCCATTAGGAATGACTCTTGCCAAACCAAAGTTAAAGATGCTTTCTGAAGCTGAAGAACATTCAACATATTCATCAAATCCCGCTTTAATGGCTGCTTCATTAATAACCATTGAAATTTTGGAAAAAAATAAGATTCCTGAAAATGCGGCGAAACAAGGTGAAAAAATATCAAAATTTCTAAACGAATTAAAAGAAAAATATTCACAAATTGGAGATGTCCGTGGGCCTGGGCTCTTTATTGGAGTTGAATTTGTTAAAGATCCTAAATCCCGTGAACCAAATAACGAACTTGTTGAAAAATTCCTTTCATCTGCTCTAAAAAATAATATCCTATTTGGTAAAAGCATGCCAATTTTGAAAAAATCAGGCGAAATGATGCGAAATATTGTCAAAATTAAACCTCCTTTGATCATTTCAGATGAAGAGACAGAAGAAATTTGTCATCGTTTTGAAAAATCGCTAAAGGATGCATTAAAAAAATAATTCTTTCTCTTTCTTTATCTATTAAAATTCCTTTTTTTGTTCATTATAAATGAGTGTCTCTTTTGTTAAGCAAAAATTTTTATTTTTATAGTCTGATGTAAAAATCAATCACATTCTTTTACTTAGGTAAAAGACACGATTATTTTTACTGAAGATTTATAATTTAAAAGAAGGTTTTAACATGAAGAAAATTGTATTATGGGTTGGATTTGGAATCATTGGAATTCTATTACTAAACATTCCTTCGATTGCAGCTGCTGGTGAAGTATGGGGTTTTAAAGAAAATGATAAAATCTATTATTATATCGAATCAAAGGAAGATTCTACTTTATTAGTTAAAGGAAGCTTTAATGTCGTAATTAATGATATAACTGATGGAGATGTTACATTAACTGTTGAATCATCATTTGAAGGTCAAGATGCGATTGATTATCGTGATAACATGGAAGTGGAAGATGAGCTTTATACTGGGACTTCTATTGCGTTTTGGGGAATTAAATCTTTTATAGGATCGACAAGTGTTATATTTTATAGTGATGTAGGACTAGAATCAGCAGCTACTGATTGGGATAATATCTTTGATTTTATTCAAATTATGGCTGATGCAACTGAAAACATCACTTTTACTCGAACAGTATCTGAAACGGGATATACCATTAAATTAGAAGATAATAGTAGTTCCTATGAATATTTTGAAGAACGTGAATATTCAACAGATGGGAATCTATTGAAATTGAATATAAGAAGTGTTGATAATGATGGAGTTGTATCTACCTTTAAGCTTGAGAAAAGCTTATTGCCTTTACCATATCCAAATCTCTACGTATATATTGCAGGTGGTGCTGCAGTAATCGTTTTAATTATTTTCTTTGCAGTATGTTGCAAAAAGAAGAAAAAATAACCTTGGTTATTAATTTATCTTTATTCTGTCAATTTTTTTTTATTTTTGTCTTTTATTTTTGAATAAATATGTGAAAATTTTTAATCTTATATTATAATTTGGGTATATGAGTGAAATATTAAATTTTACATTTGAAATTTCCAAAATTCCTGGATATGTAGATTATATTATTGATGAATCAATAAATTCTGAAAAGAAATTTAAAGATTTTTTAGTTGAATTTTTGCATACACATATTTCTCATACACATATTTCTCAATATAATCTTTAGTAAATGGGCTTGATTTAGGTGTCATTCCTTCAAGTACAGCTGATTTTACAGATCGAAATTTTTCCTATTTGAAGTCATCAAAAATCTCAGATATTGATTATAATTCAGAAAGTAGATTAAGAGATGTCAGAAAAAAAGAAAAATATTATTTTAAAATTACAGGATAATTAGGTGGAATAAGCAAAGAATTGGGGGATTCTTTGCTCTATTCCGGGGGTTTTTTGTTTGGTGTTTTATTTTTTAAATGTTGGTTGTATGCCACCAATTATTTAGGATTATAATATTTATTTGCTGAATTTATTTATTTTTTTGATTATTATTAGCGAAATTTAGGTACTTTGCAATATTTTTGCAGATCTCGACATCTTACTCTTAAAGTAACTTCTGTAATGTGGGAGAGTTTTGCTATATCTGTCTGAGTTCTTGGATTTTTATGAAGATGTGATGATATATATATTGCTGCTGCTGCAATTCCTTTTGGATCTTTTCCCTCAACTAGAAGTCCATTCTTTTTGGCTCTTTTAACCAATCGCATTGCATCTTGACGAATTCGCATTGGTAATTCTAGATCTTCACCGAATTTTTCTATATAGCGAACAGGATCTAAATTTGATACTCTTATATTCATTTTCGGTAATATTTTTATTATTAGCAGTCGATAACATTTTACAACATTTTTCTTATTTACATCAACTACTTTGATAATTTCTTCAACCACTCGTGGGATTCCATGAATCTTTAGTGAAACAAAAATTGAAGCAGCTAATAATATATCAATTGATCTGCCCATAGTTAGTTTTTCTTTAACAGCGTTTTGATATATTTTTATTGCATCTTGAATAACCATTTCAGGTAAACCTAATTTTTCTTGAAGTCTTTGGAAATTAGGTAGTGCAATCCAAAGATTTCTTTCATAACTTGAAGTTAGTGAACGGTGTATCTTTCCAAGTCTGGAATATTTTACTTGATATTTTGCTTCTAACAGTGTTCCTTTTGAGTCTGTTTTTCCCCTAATAACCGTTCGAGGTCCAATTATGGAATATACTGGTTCTGTAATTTTTCTATTTTTCAATTCTTCTTGTGTAAAAGCCCTTCGTGGGGCATTCTCATATACTCTATCAAAAACCATTCCGCAATTTTGACAAACAGAAAAACCTTGAGCTGTTGTGATTTGAGGATTTTCGCAACATTTGTCATTTTGAGATGATTTTGGCTTTAAATTATTAAATCGTGGAACTACTCGTGAATGAGTACGCAAAGATCGTGAATAATTATTTTGATATGATTTTTGAATTTGTTCTTGAATGTGATTTTGATGAAAAACCTGCATTGGAAAAAGATCCCCCTAATAATATAATTATTTTATTTGTTTGGTATTTGTTTATTTATCTTGAATTCTTCGAGAATTTTCAAGCTATGAAAATAATCGTTTAAAGATCGATTTGAGAGATTCTCGAAGGTTTTCTTGTAATTATACCTTTGTGGGGATATCGTTTAAAGGAAGCCTAAGGAAAATATTCTAAAAAAATATTGAAAAAATTCTAAATTCTTTAAAAATGAGAATAATTGGTTATAGATTAGAATTTTGGAAAAAAACAGTAAGAAATTGGTGATATTTCTCCTTAATTATAGGGTCTGATTCTTGTGCTTCTAAATTTTCGATAATCTCTTGCAAATCTGCTTGTGAAAAGTTAGTTTTGATAAAATTGCTAATTTCTTTATCTTCATGATTTTGTAAAAACATTTTAAAAACTTGAGTTGAAGCTTGTTTACCTAATTTTAACAGTGCTTTCTTTGCGAATTTTCTTACTTCATCATACATATCTGAGGTTTTATTAAGTAATTCATCAGCAGCTCTTGGATCCTTTAATTTTATTAAGGCTTTAATTGCATCTCTTCGCACATACCAATATTTTTCTCTTTTTAATAATTCTATCAACGCTGGAACCGCATCTTTTGCCCCAATTTTACCAATGGCAAGACAAGCTGCACATCTTACATTTCCATCTTCATCATCTTCAAGTGCACGTAATAAAGCAGGTAATCCTTCTAATTTCCTAATTTCTCCTAAAGCTTTAATCGCTCCAACAATAACATCAGAGAATTTTACTCCCTCTTCTCGCAATTTTTCTGAAGCGTCACTTTCTGCAATTGTATTTTTTGTATTTCCATCTCCAACTGTTGAATAAAACCTTTGGTTTGGATTGACCATTTCAGTTAATTTGGGAATTGAACGTGGATCTTTTAATTTTCCTAAACTCCAACAAGCATTCGCTTTAACATAGTAATCATTATCATCTAAAGCTTCAATTAAAGCTTCAAACACTTTGTCATGATATTCTTCTTTGTTTATTTTCCCTAATGCACGTGCAGCTGAATTTCGTACAACTGGATCTGGATCTGATTTTAATAATTTAATAATCGTTGGAATTGCCTCAACAACTTTTTTCTCACCTGCAGAAAAAATTGCTTTCTTTTTTTCAGTTACATCAGAAGAATCCAGATTTTTCATAATTTCAAGAACGGAAGACATGATATAAGCCTTGTAAACTAAATCAATAATATTTCTAAAATATGCAGAAGAGCTAAAAAAAGCTATCCTTAATATCAAAAAAAAATTGAAAAATTAAAAATATCGCAACATGATTATATTTAAGTGAAAAAGATGTCAAGAAAAAATTCGATTGAAATTTCAGAATCACTTGAAGATTTATTAAAAGCAAAGAAAAAAAAGATTGTATCTCGATTAATAAATAACAATCAAAAAATATCCCAAAATATTAATGAAAATAATGATAAACCAGAAGAATTGAAAAAGCTAATAAGTAATTCTTCTATTATTCAAATTTCACAGAATAATGTTGTTAATTATATTGATTCTCCCCCGAAATTTGAGAATGTTTACATTACTGCAAAAGCTTTTGATGAGATTATCATGCTTGCAACTGCAGTAAATGAGATTAGTAAAGATAGGTGGGGTCCAGACTCTGCAAAACTTGAAGTTTATTGTTATGTATTAGGGGATAAATTACCAAATATTCCAACAAAACCTCAAACAATTACTGGAATTTATATCCCATATCATAATGCTAGTGAAGTTAATGTAGTTGTTCCTGAAGCTGGAATTCTGGAAGTAAAAGAGTATATTGAACAAATGGAAAAGGTTGTATTAGGTTGGGCACATAGTCATGGCCACTATAAGGTTTATAGTTCTGAAACTGATGAAATTAATCATTTAACTCTGCTTCAAGATACATTTAATTATACTGTATTTAATTCGTTTCGTCTAAAATATATTTACGGTATTACAGTTAACGATAAAGGGGATCATATAGGTGTAATATTAACCCAATATCCATGTATGCATATTCAGAGAGCAGAAGATCATCAGTTTACCTTGATTGGAGAACCTTATTCAAAATCAGAATTTCTTGCCAGATATCGAGAAATAAAAGCAATGGTGGCTGATAGGGTAAATATTAGGCAACCTGGACCCGTTTTTACACAAGAGGATCAAATAAGTCAAATAAATAATCAATTACTAACAAATTTTGCAATAAAAATGCGTAAAGCAAAGAATTTACTCGTAGAAAAAATTCCAGAAAATTTAGAAAGCAATTTTATGTTAATTCAAACACTACTTGAAAATTATGATCAATTACTTCTGGATGCTGTTGAAGAGAGTTTTAATGATTCAGCTAAAGAACTAATTCGTACTTTAAAAAATTTGAAAGATATACGATAATACCATATACTCTTGAATTGTTAATATTTAAATTTATTTTTTAATTTTCAAGGTGCGAATATGTTTTTTTTTTCGATTAGATTGATATATCTAATGGTTCCCTTATCATAATTGTAAGGAAGAATGGAAATATTATAAATGCTTAACAATTATGATATATTAATTAGATTTTTATCGAACATGGGAATTTAAATAATCTCGATCTTCAATAAGATGCACATATTCTTTTGATCTCCTTAATATATAATTAACAAAAATGTTTAGGATCAAATTACCTTGAATCTATTATTGTTAAAATATAGGTTGGTTATTTTGGTGGGAAAATGAAAAAATCACAACAACAAAAATCCTTTTTTATTTGTACAAGCTGCAAATTAAAACAAAATATTGATCAATCTGTCCATATTTCCAAGAATTACTGTGTTAGATGCTATAATAAAGAACAAATATATCAAGATATGATACAGAAATTTAATTTTTATCAAAGAGTTCTAAAAGAGAAAGGTGATCTCACACCTATTCGAAAAAAAAAATTAAAAGAATTAATACGATTAAATGAAATTTTACTTCCACAAACTATTTTTGAACTAGAAGATGGTGAAATTCTTTCAAATTTAAAAGAAATCCAGAAAAGTGCAATAAAAAGTGGAATGAAAGAATTAGAAAAAAAATATAGTCTAAATATCAATGACGATGCTATAACATATGAATTGATAAATAAAATACGCCCAATATGGGAATCTTCAAAGAAAATTTCAAAAATTAAAATGGCTTATTATTTAGAACAATTAGAGCCTTTTATGGATAAAAAAATAGAAAATATACCCAAATTCTTTAAAGATCTTAGATCTTCATGTCACATCCCTTATTTTACTAAGATAAATAAAGGTTATAGCATAAAATATATGCAACCTTTTCCATTCAATCAAAATTATTTACTAAAAACAGTCAAAACTTATCGAAAGCGCATATTATTTTATACAGATCAAAAGCATCAATTTCGATATTTTGTTGAAAAGATTGGACAAATTTGTCAATTTCAAACAGTAAATGATGCTTTAAAACAAGCAATTGAAATTTATGTAAAAGAAATTGCATCTGAAGCAATGCAGCGATTTGCTGATCGAATGATGGAAGAAATAAACATTCGAGAAAAATCTAACCTAATTCCAAATATTGCGAAATATATTATGGATAATCATGAAGTAATATTTGAAACTTGGTATACAAAAATACTTCCTTTTGATAAAAGTCGTTTCATGGCAAGCCAAGCCCGAACAGGGAGTCGAACTGATTTTGTTGTTCGTTTACAATATAAATTTCGCCATTATGAACTAAGAATGATAATGGAAAGTCTAAAGTCTACAACTGAATTAATGCTAAAAGAAAAAGCAAAATCTAAACTAAAAAAAATTCAAAATGATAAATCTCTTTCAGAAGAAAAACGAGTTTTGAAAATTAAACGAATTACAGAAAGATTAGAAAACGATTTAGCACCTGAAAATCTTGAACGAATTCAGAAACAAAATATGAATAGTGCACCCATGGTGGCGAGACTTTTATTGCTAAATGCTGAAAAGGCTTTTAATCTAATATTGAATCAGATTATTCGTTATCATTATCGTCGATTAAACATATCTACTCCTGTACAATATATAACAAATGTTCTGGAATCAGGTGCAGAAGAAATTAGACGCGATTTAAAAGCTTTTTATTTTATCCACTCCAGAGAATGGTAAGGAACACTGATTTTTTTGTAATTTTTTCAACTATTATCCCATTTTGCAAAGATTATTAAAAAGATGAATACATTTACTTATATAAAAATAAGAAGTAGGTTCTATTCGTGGCCAGCGAGCTCCTTTCAAAAACTGATGAATTTCTTCATGTTTCTCGTGAAAAATTAGCAAAACAAATACGCGAACTCTCTTTAAAGGCGAAAAATATTGAGAAAAAAGAAGATCGTTTTATAAGGTTTTTGGAAGAGAAAGAAAGTGAAATTCAAGATGCGAAACGAAAAATAGATGAACTTGTTGAAATTGAGAGTAAATCTAAAATCCAAATATCTCAGCATGTAGAAATGCTTACTTGGCTGGTTGATTCAATTGATGAGTCTGTGTCTGATTTAAAAAATCGCATGTTAGAACATTCACAAAAAGCAATTTCAGAAAATCTTCATGATTTTAATGATTATTTACGAGATTTAAAGGATATAATTGCTCCTTTAAATCAATGTAAAGAAATTAAGGATGAAAATCTGCTAAAGCAAACCATTTTTAGCATTACTGAAACTCTAACATTGTTTTCTACAAATATTAATGATTCTATTTATTCAATGGCTGAAGTAATTCATAAAGCTGCAGTTGATGCTATTGATGTTTCTTCTAAGGAATTTGATGATTTTGTTGCAGATATATATCAGATTTTTGATACTTTCAATTCGATCTTACAAAAACTAAAATTAACTAATTCAATACGTAAATATTTGGAACTAGAAGAAATTTATGACGAATCGCTAAAATTATTAGGTGATTATCAAAAATTATTAGAAGTAAAAAATCAGTTTTTAATTCAAAAAGAAATAAAAGAAATCCAATTGGAAGAATTAAATCAATTTGGACTTGATAGGAATTTAAATAAACTGAAATTAAAAAAAGATTTTTTTATAAAAAAAATCCAATTCCAATCAAATCAATTTGCCAAATTACAAGAAGACTATAATGAATTACTCGAAGAAAAGGAAATTGTTGAATTAGAAAAAATAAATATACACGAATTTTTTAAAGCGATTAGCGATGAAATTTTGATCAGCCAGAAATATTCCGCTGAGACATATAATTTGTTATATTCCACTTTAGATGAAATTCACAGTTCTATTCCTTTTATTAAAGTTGATCTACGTAATTCAACAGAAAACGCAATAAATTCCTTTATAGATGAATTTATTAATCGTTTTCAAAAATTTGGAAAAATTGTGTCTATTATAACAAAAGTAAATAAATTATCTGATTTAGAAAAAAAACAAAAGAATTTAGGATTGATTTACAAAAAATCTCAAAAATATTTAAAAACCTTACAACATACTATAAAATCTTTGACAAAAACAGTTGCGGCAGAAAATGCCTTAGCTATTGAGTCTTCTTTTAAGACATTTTTGAAATTTATCGAAAATTTTAAAGAAAATTTCTTTATTATTCAAGATAGTGTCGCACAACTTACTTTATCGATGTCAAATCAATTAATTGCTGATCTTCTTAAATATTCTGATGAACAACTCGAATTTTTTCAATCTTCGGCTAAAATGAAACAAAAATTAGATCTTCAACAAGAAATTATTTCATTTTTAAGCCAAAATCTTCAAAGTATTGAAAATGATTTAAAAATTCGCTCTCAAGCCAATAACAAAAATCGTCGAAAAATATTACTCATGCAATGTAATATTCAGTACAAACAGACATCATATGAAATTATCCGTAATTGGCTCTTGAAGAATTCCGGAATTGTCCCATTTACTGCAATAAATTTCTATGATATTATTTCTTCGAATTTGTCAATTCAGACAAGTAACCCAGAGATAAATTCAAATACTCTCGAAAATTCTTTCTACGTTATTAATTGGGATGTCTACAATTTAGAAAAACAAAAAGAAACCAACATCGTATATACCGTCTCAGGATATAATACTCCTAATCCTGTGGATTTTCAATATGTGAAAAATATTACCAATTTAGCAAATTTTAGATATAAAAAACTTGCAATTCCTATTCAACTAAATATCTACTCTTGTGAATCAACCAAACAATTGATTATTGAAATTTTAAATCCAAGTTCTACAGATTGCCTTTGGAATCTTATTCTTATTTTATCGATTGATGGAATAAATAAAGATGAATTAGTAATTAAAATTCCTTATTTGTCTGCAGGTCAAAAGTACATTCATTCTCCTTTGAATAACAGTAAAGAATGTATAAAACCTGTGTTTTTTTATGCTTCAACGCATATAGAATATGGAATTAAATTAGAACGATCTTTAACTTCATTGGATGAGTATATTATTGAACCTTTTATCCATAATACTTCAGATTTTCTTTTTCATATGGGAAAAATCAGTATATATTCCGCTAAATCCCCCAATGAAGAAATGATTAGAATTCCAAAAAAATCACTTGAAAAGATTCCTCCAAAACTTGATTTTCAAAAAAGATTTACAATAAAAACTCTTGAAGATCCTCCTGAGATTTTTATGGAAATTGTGGTTTTTCCTCATTTAGTATATAAAATTATAGAGATTTCCAAAAATGAATTTTTAAGTTTAGAACCTACACCTCAATTACTTATTTCTTCTGATTTTTATGAGAAAGTTAAATCAATAAAAATAACTCAACCAAAGGATGAAGAAAAATTCGATGAAATAATTCATCCTGAACTTTTAATTATAAATGAAGAGATAAAAAGATTAGAAAATAAGAAATTGGAATATGAACGCTATCTCCAAGAAATTCAATTGAATATTCAAAAAAAAATGGTAGAAAAAGCCGCAATCATTGCAAAAATAGAACAAGAGCAAAAAACACAAGAAAAAATTAAGAAAAGTCATTATACTCAAACTAAAATAATAAAGAAATCTTTAGAGAAGAAAACTTCAAAAAAGAAAACAGTTAAAAAAACAACAACCAAAAAATTAGTAGCTAAAAAACCTGCATCTAAAAAATCAGTATCTAAAAAGTCAGCATCCAAAAAATCAGCAACTAAAAAACCTGCATCTAAAAAATCAGTATCTAAAAAGTCAGCATCCAAAAAATCAGCAACTAAAAAAACAACATCCAAAAAATCAGCAACTAAAAAAACAACATCTAAAAAATCAGCAACTAAAAAAACAACATCCAAAAAATCAATATCTAAAAAGTCAGCATCCAAAAAAAAAGGCTATAAATCAACTAAAAGAAAAAAAGCAAATTAGATCTAAAAAGAATGTAAAAACTTATTCGCACTAATCTATACAACAGAGTCAATAAGAAAATAAAAAATAGTTTTTTTCACTTCAATGTAACACTTATTTTTCATAAGATGTTATTATTATTGGTTATGGCTGTTATTACAAAACATAGGATCTATTTCTGTATTTTACTCTTTTCTCTTTTATCATTTACATCCATTCATGCAAAAATGAATATTGTTTCTGCTACAACATCCACTAACTCGTCAGAGTCATTGTACACTCATTCAGAAATATTTCGAATGGAGCAAGGATCCTCTAAATTCTATTTGACTACATTAAATCCAAATGAGACTTGGTCGCTTAATCTCACCGCTTTGTTTACAGGGGTATTTTATATTTTCATATTTGATGAGAGACCTACAAATGATTATATTTATGCAAATTACTCTTTGGATCCAGAGATTTATGAACAATCTATTGCATATAACAATACTCCTCGTTATATTTTTTACCCTGAACTTAATTTAAGTGTAGCTAATGTTCAATTGGATTACAAATATTTAGATACAAAATCCCGGTTAGTATATCTTGAAATTGTTATTTTAGAAAATGGGCCTGATACTTATCATCTTTATAGTTCTCATTTATTAGAACCATATTACATTCCATTTATTGATGGATTTAATCCATCAAGCTTAATTTTCTTATTTCTTTTTTCACACTCTGTTATATTTGTTTTTATTAATAAAAAAAAAGCGAAAAATGCATGAATGAAAATAATTCTGTTGATTCTGAAGTTCTTGCTCGTTTACGTACATTGATGGCTTTAGAACGAAATTATTTGGCTGAAGAACGTACTCAATTAGCCCAATTTCGGACAGGCATTGCACTTGCTTTATTGGGTCCTTCGTTGGGTTCTATTTATTATCCTTTAAGTGTTGACATTGCATCTATAACAGTGTTTAATATCTTAATCAGCATTCTATTCGCTTTCATTACAGGTTTGGGCATTTATTGGATAATTAAATCCCACCAAATCGTTAAAAATCTTCGATTAAAAAAAAAAAAAGTAAAAGATAAAGAATTGGCTATTTTACAAGAATATCCTGATGCTTGCGATTTTCTTATGCAATGCTTTGAAGGATAATAATTAAAATAATTAGGTGTGAATAAATATAAGAGAAGAGTCGGGCTTTGTTAAAAAATAAAAAGAGGGAGTTTTTGAGCAAAATCTGCTCAATAATTGAACGCCCAACTAAGATTGGTGAAGAAGGGGAGGATAACCAACTGTTGGGGGCGAGACTAATTTTGAGTCTCAAATAAAACTAGATTCGCCCGACTCGTAATCAAAAGTTAGTTTTTATCCATTAAATATATTATCAATTAAAAACCAGTTGATCTGATTGCTACAAATGAGTTTTCTTTGTATATTCTTTTATATCTGATTTTCAAAGGCTGTAATTTTTATGATTTCTTTTCAGAATATTTGAACATTTTGTATAAATCTAATAAGAAATTGGAAAAATTCCAAAAAAAATAAGTAAAAATTTGAATTTTTTCAAAATAAAAAGATTGATTCTATAATCAAAGGCCGCGAATAAGTTCAATAAAATTATTTAAATTGTATTATTTTTAAAATGATTAAAGAGTAAAAAAAGAAATAATTGAATGACATGTACTTAACTGCTTTTGATACTGTGATGCTAATTCATCATTATTCAATTGAAAACAAATCTCTATTAATTTTGTTAAGATCTCAGTTAATTTAAATAGATCACGCGGTTGCTTAAAATCAAAAAATTCTGCTGTTTTTTGAAGCATTTGAAATCCTTTATAGAGAAATTGGGTGAAATTAGGTTGAAGAAAATGCTCAGATACATAATCCAAATAAGACATACCTAGGGTGAAGTTTTTTCGGGTAGAATATTTGAAATTTTTTTCATAAAACACCCACATTTTATCTAAATCATTCTTCCTTTTGAAGTATTGTGCCCATAAATAATTAACCTCAATTTCAAAGTCTATTCCATATTTTCCTGGATTTTTTATGTTTAATAATCGTTTTTCAGCTAAATCCAACCATTCTTCTCTTATTTCCCATTCTGCATACCATAATTCAATTTGAATAGCTAATTTTGATTTTTTTTTACCATTTGGGAGTGAAGATATTATTTTGGAAAGGATTTGTTCATGTTCATCCTTTATTTTATCATTACTTCGATAATATGCATATTGCATTATCTTAAAATGTAATTCACAGATTTTTAATAAAGAAGTATATCCCAATTTTGCCACATCGAGTGCTTTAACAAGAAAATTTATCGCTTGAGTAAGACTCTTAAGCTTTTTTGATGTTTCAGCTAATAAGAAATATAACTCTATAACATAATTTGGAAATTTCTTAAAATCAATTTGATTTAATATCGGGTTTATTATTTTTTCTATATTTAACCAATTATCTTGATAAAATAGAAAACTTGCACGTTGAATCCGCTCAAGATATATGATTTCTTGGAAATTTTGAGGGGTATGATCTAGTTTGTTATAATTTGGTTGTGTTTTTAAAAAAGACTTAAATCCTTCTAAAACCAATGTTGGAAAGAAAAGACCATAACAAATATCAAAATTTTTCTTATCAAGTAAGAATTTTCGCTCAGAAAATGGTTGTAGAAATTGTGAATTGATATTGGCTTGAGATTTCATAAAAAGGATGATTTCATTTGAGATACCACGCCAATATACAATCCAATCTTGAATAAGTTGAACTATATCAATATTAAATAAGCTGTTTTGTTTTTTTATCTGTAAAAGTGGTAAAATTAAATGAGATTCTAATCCAAAGCGGATCCATATGTTTTTGTAATTTGAATCAGACCAGTAAGAAATAGAACTTGGTTCACCAATGAAATATTCAGAAAAAGTCTGATCACAATAAATAATTGCCAAATTCTCGCGACCATATGGAAAATTTGAAACAAGTTCCGCAGGAAATTCAGATGTCTGGCTAAAATAATTGTTTTTTGCAATTTCATCATATAAATGCGAAATTTCATGAACATGATTATAAAAAAAATCATCTTTTTTAATTGAATTTAATCGCATTATTTGATAAAGAATTAATTCTGAATTGCAATCATCTAAAGAAAAAGGTTTTTTTGAAGAAAACATCTGCTTAAAAATTTGCTGGAATTCAGATTCATAAGATTCTAAATTAAAATCATGATTTAATGGATATTCATCATATAAATAATTAAAATAATCAAGAATATTAGAAACAAATTGAGTTAAAAAGGTTTCAAACTTCTCATCAACCCATCGGGGTCGAAAATAAAATGACATCGAAAATGAGCACAATTCTATGGGGAAATCAAATGGAATTGGAATATAAATAGGTATTTTTATGCCAAAAATTATTGTTGTTTCTGGTTCTGTGATAATATTATACCTAAAATAGTTTTGATATCTTCCTGATGCTTCAAAACCTAATTTTTTGAATATCTGATGAATTTGATCAACTGGTTTATATGATAAACGTTCCATTATTTTCAAATCACTGTAAATCCTTTTTGTAAATTAAATTTCCTTACATTTTAAGTGCTCATATGTAATAATCCACTTATAAATAATAATACACCACCAGAAATAAACAGTAATACTGTTAAATTTTGAAGAAAATCAAAGGTAAGAGAAAATGGATTTAACATCAAAATTAAACCAAAAATAAATAGACTTAATCCAATAATAAAAACTGTCCCGCCGTATAACTTTGCAATAATTCGTATTTTTGTTAAAACCATATTTTCTTGAATCCGGGATTCTGCTTCACGTATAGATTTTTCCATAGCACCTAATTTTTTTCGTAATGCTTTGAGATTATTTTCTGCTTCTTTAAGATTTCGTTCTGAATTTATTTTTTTTTGTTCTAATTTCTCAAATTCTTCTTGTGCATCTGTCAATTTATCTGAAAGAATACTATATTGTTTTTCGATTTTTTCTTTTTCATTTTTCTTTTCTTGGTATTCATTATCAAATTCTTTCATACGCTTTGTTTGTTGATAAAGAATTGCTTCATTTCCTTTTATTTTCTCAATTAATCTCTCAAAATTAGATGAATGTATCTCTACTTGCTCTGACAGTGTTTTAAGTTGGTTATTTCTTTCTTCATAATGTCTTTCTAATAATTTAATATTTTGTAAAAGATCGGAATTTCTTTTTTCTAGTTTTGGGATTTCTTCTGATAAATCTGTGTGTTTTTCTGTTATTTTTATTAATTTTTTTGTAATCTTTTCGATTTTTTGTTGGATCTGCTGTAGATATTTCTCACGAACATCTATTGCAGATTTTAAATTTGTCAATTCTTGCTCTTTTTCAGTATATTCAAATTTGATTTGTTTATGTTTTTCGGTATATTCAATCCTGTCTCTTTCAAGTCTTTCAAGATATTCTTTCATTTCTAATATTTTTTCATTTGCTTCTTCAATTTTTGTTGAAAGTTCATGATATTCTTTTTCTTTTATTGGTAAATCATGATCATAATTGCTGAATTTTTCAGCAATCGTGGTTAAATCTTGTTGTCTATCTAAAATTTTTTTTTCTAAATCTTCTAAATATTTTTCACGTAATGATAAAGACTCTTTGAGTTTAGATAGTTGGTCTTCTTTTTCATTTATTTCAGATTTGATAGTCGTCAATGTATTTCTATCTTCCAAAATTTCTTGATCTAAAGTGTTTAAGTAGTTTTTTTTATCTGAAAACTCAGAAGATAAGAGATTATATTGATTTTGAAGATTGGATACATTTTCAATAATTTTTAGGTGCTTACGAGTGGCCGTACTTAAATTTGTTTCTATTTCAGTAGATTTCTTTTGTAATGAGTCAATAGATGCTTTTAGATGTGTTTCTAAATCTTCCAAAATTTCTCGTTGTTGTCTCAATCCTTCTATTTTCTTATTCAAGTTGTCCAAATTAGTTTCTTTTTGATTATATAATGATTCGATACCTGAGAGTTTTTTATTATATTTATCCAAGACCTCTTGTTGGGTTCTGATTTGTTCATTTAAGTCTGCTAAAATTGCTTTTTGTTTTTCAATTTTGTGTTGAAGATCTTGCAAGTTTAAATCTAATTCTTGTCGATCTTCTTCATTGTTAGTTGTAGTTTCTTCCAAAGTATTTTTAGCTTCTCGAAGTTGTTTATCAATTTCATCACGAATATCTTTTAAATCTTTAATTTGATCTTTTTCTAGACGCTCTTTTGAAAGATTTGAAGAGTTTTCTTTGGAATTCACGAAAAATCAAAATAACTATGTGATCTGATTGTTAAAAAGTTAGCTGATTTTTTTTTAAATAGAAATATTTGCGATGATTTTCCAAAAATTCTTTCATAAAATATATTTAAAAAGATATTTTATATTTTTAGATATAGAAGCTGGGAGTATTCAAACATGTATGAAGAGATGCAACTTTATTTAATCATTCCGAAAATGATCGATTCTTTTCTTTATTTTACCATCTTCCTTAAAATTCTAAAAAAATTGAAAAAATTTAGATCTCAAGATGGTCGGATTCCCCATTTATCATTATTATTCTTAATTGGAATAGGAGGGTGGCTTCTCTACATAACTCTTGATTGTTTAATCTATTTGATTGCTCCTTTTTCACTTTCTGCTGATATGTCAAATAAGATATATAAAGGTTATCCATTAGAGATTCCATCACTTTTTATTGCAAATATTCTTCGCGATATTGCAATGACTGGCGCTATTTTAATGGCTTGGGTCTATCTAGTTTTTAGTTTTTATTTAAAATATGGGGAACACAGAACCAATCGCTTGTTTTTCCAAAATCGAATAATGATTTTTTTTGTTTTTTTTATCACTATTTTAGCAATAATTGGAGATCGAATTCAAATTCGAAAAATTGATAATGTAGTACTTGTAAATGCTGAATGGACAGGACTTGCCTCTCTTGGCCTTTATCTAATTCTTTTTTTGTTTACACTTTCAACTGGTGTGTTAGGTGCAATTTTAATATCTATAATTCATGATACACAGAAGAAATTTCTCCGAAGGAAGGTATGGTTTATTTTTCTCGGTGTTTCCTTATTTACATTAGGTAATTATTATTGGTTCTTTACTGGTATTCTATCTGAAATCTTTCATTCTTATTTAACAGAAACTTCGATTCGAATGATGTTGTATTCTATTGGGCACTTAATTTGGATGCTTTCACCTATTTTTATTTATTTAAGTCTTCGAAATCCCCCAGAACCGACGATTTTTTCATTAAATCGATCAACAGAATATAATGAAATCATTAAAAATAACACTAATTAGTTATTCGGCTTTATCAATTTATTTTGAAGAAATTACTCGGATTTTTTGAGGATTTTCCGGAATCTTAAAGAAATATTGGAATATTGCAATTGTAACACATAAATATAAACCAAAATAGCCAAAAATTGCAATTAGGTTATCAGTAAAGGAAATAAGCAATAATCCTACTATTCCCCCTAGTAATATCATCCATTTTACACGATTCATATTCATCGTAAAAATTATAATTAATCCAAATATTTAAATCACTACAAATTTATGTAATTCATTACAATAATGAAAATAGATCTTACTCTTATTCCTTTGAGCCGCAAAATTTTTCTAAATTCCTATATTTCTAATGATGAACGCGCATGGGACAAATTTTAACGGATAAGGAACAGAAGAAACAATTTAAAAAAACTGCTTCTAAACATCCTGAACAATATTATCCAACTGATGCACTAAAACGAAATGGATTTCAAAGATATAATTGTTCTAAATGCGGTAAATTCTTTTGGAGTTATGTTCCTGATGATGTTTGTGGAGAACCTGGTTGCAATGCTGGATTTCAAGTTGTTGATAATAACCCTACTAAGAATCATTTGAGTTTTATTGGTGTATGGCAAAAAATAGTTGAAATCCTTAAACCCAGAGGCTATAAACCTTTGAAAAGGTACCCCGTTGTCGCTCGTTGGAATCCTACTACTGAATTTACAATAGCATCAATTGCTGCTTTTCAACCTTACGTGATATCTGGTGAAGTTCGTCCTCCTGCAAAAAAGCTAATTATTCCACAATTCTGCTTACGATTTGGTGATATCGAAAATGTTGGGATTACTGGTAGTCATTGCACTGGTTTTGTAATGATTGGGCAACATCAATTTGTAAATGAACAAGAATGGGATCAAGCGCAAGCTTTTCAAGATATATTTGATTTTCTGGTTGAGGGTGTTGGTTTAGATAAAAAAGAATTTAAAATTCATGAAGATGCTTGGGCAGGGGGTGGCAATTTTGGTTCTTGTTTGGAGTTTTTCAGTCGTGGTGTAGAGCTCTTTAATCAAGTGTATATGTTATATGAACAAACTCCAAATGGTCCCAAACCATTGAAAATTAAAGTATTAGATATGGGATTAGGTCAAGAACGTGTTGCTTGGTTCTCACAAGGAACTCCTACAATATATGATGCTATCTTTCCTCTCGTTTTAGAACGCCTTCGTGATATTACACATGTTGAGGCAGATCATGCTCTCTTTAATCGTTTTTCTCAATATTCTGCTTTTCTAAATAATGATGAAGTCGATGATATGAAAGAAGCATGGAATATAGTTGCTGAAAAAATGGGTTTACCTGCAGATAAATTACGATCCAAGATTCTCCCAATGACTGCACTTTATTCTATTGCTGAACATAGCCGTGCTTTGTTATTTGCAATTTCTGACGGAAAACTACCATCTAATGTTGGAGGCGGTTACAATTTACGGGCTATTTTTAGAAGGGCTATGGGCTTTATTGATCAATTTGGATGGCAAATAGATTTAGGTGAAGTCTGTGAATGGCATGCTGAAGAATTATACGATTTATTTCCTGAAGTTAGTGAAAATTTACTTGAAGTAAAAAAAGTTCTAAATGTAGAAAAAGAAAAGTTTTATGCAACTAAAAAGGAAGCGGATAAAATAGTTGCTCGAATATTAAAAAAATCAGAAATATCAGAAGAAAAGCTCCTTGAGCTCTATGATAGTAATGGAATAAACCCTGAAATAATCCAAACTGCAGCAAAAAAGCGTGGAATAGACATTGAAATCCCTGATGATTTTTATAAGAAAGTAATTGCTTTACATGAACAAGTCTCACAAGTTCATGCCACACATAAAGCTCTTGACATTTCTATAGATAATCTTCCACCAACCAAACGATTATATTATGATGATTATCGAAAATATGAAAATTCTGCAAAAGTATTAATGATTCAACCAATTAATCATGAATTTTCTGTCGAAGAAAATGGAAATGAACTGAAAACTAATCGAAAACAAAATGCTTGGGCAGTAATTTTGGACCAAAGTTGTGCTTATCCAACTTCTGGGGGGCAACTGCATGATAATGGATGGATAAATGATGTTCCATTTAATGATGTCATTACTCTTGGACATACAATAGTGCATATTCTTAATAAACCTCCCAATTTTAAAGAAGGGGATAAAGTTGATGTTAGAATTGATAAAAATCGTAGAAATCTTCTTACTTTTCATCATAGTGCTACTCATGTTGTGAATGCTGCTGCAAGAGCGGTTTTAGGAAATCACATTAACCAAGCAGGAGCTAAGAAGACACTTGAAAAAGCACATTTGGATATTACACATTTTGAGAATATTTCTGAAGAAGATCTTCATCGAATAGAAGAAAAAGCTAATGAGATTGTTCAAAAAGGAATTAAATCAGATCATCGATTTATGGAAAGAACTGAAGCAGAAAAAAACTATGGGATGGGATTGTATCAAGGTGGTGCAGTTCCAGGTCAAAAATTAAGGATTGTTGAAATTCCAGGGGTAGACATCGAAGCTTGTGGAGGCACACATGTAAATAACACTGCTGAGATTGGAAGAATAAAGATTATTAAGTCTCAAAAAATTCAAGATGGGATTGTTAGATTGACTTTTACTGCAGGAGAAGCGACAGAAAAATTACTTTCCTACTATTCAGAAATTCGACATAAATTATCTGAAATTCTTGAAACTTCTGAAGAAAACTTGATTACTCGTTTTCGTGAATTGATTTACAAATGGAAACTATTAAGAAAAGCAAAAAATAAAGGAGTAGTTGAACCATCGGCATTAAAATTATCTGAATTTAATCCTTCGGATGAAGATCCTCTAAATATATTAAGTAAGGAACTTGGAAGTCCCATTGAAAGTTTAGTTTCAAGAATTCAGAAATTTAAGCAAGAATGGGAAACAATGAAGCAAAATATTCAAAAAATCAGTCAAATTATGGGAAAAAAGAATATTCAAGATTTATTAAACTCAATTCAAGAACTTTCCAAATGCTCTCTTATTTCTGCTCATTATAAAGAGGTGGATAATAAATTACTCATTAATCTTGCTAAAAAACTCTTAAAAAAAGAAAAAAACCTCATTGTAATTCTTGGGGGTCAGAGTGCAAAAGGGTTGAATGTCATTGCGTTACGCAATGAAAACGCCCCAAATATTGATCTAATTGCAAGTTTTAGACCCGTTATTGAGAAATTTCAAGGTAAGGGTGGAGGTAAAAAAGTTTCAGTTCAATGCTTCTTTTCAAATTCAGACTTAAAATTTCAAGATATTATAAATGAAGTTATTTTGCAAATGAAAATTTCTTCATAAATTCTTGTTCTACGTCTAAACGCTTCTTTTTTCATATTTTGAATTTCTATATCCAAGATCAATCATTATACCATAAGTTAGAGCCAATTGAAGGTTGTTGAGAAATCTTTTACTAACTGGATCATCAGTAAAGCGGTTTCCTATCCTATTTTTTAAATGAAGTTCATCTTTTTTCAATTGTTCAATAACATAACGCACACTTGGATTCTCAGCATAATGACTTATTATTGCTCTTCTTAAATCTTCCATATATTTGATTTGATCATTTAAATAATAGTGTACATCGGATTTTCCACTTATTGCACCATAATGGCATACTCCTAGTATTTCTGGGTTAATTTTTGCAATATTTTTAAGCGATTCCATATAAATTTCATACTGAAAATTTGGAGGCATGGATGTTGCTGCAGATATTAACTGAGATTCATTGTAAAATGTACCAACAGCTTCTCCTCCAAAAAGAAAATCGGGAGATTTGGAAGAGTTTGTGAATACTGCAGGACACACGTGATCTGGACTGTGTCCTGGAGAAGGGAGAAGTTTGATTTCTACATTTGATTCAAATTCAATTGGAATTTTATTATCACTATTTTTTTCTCTACTATTTTGATCTACAATTATAAAGGCTTCTTCTTCAAATTTTTCTGGGATTGGCTTCATAGTTCCAACAAATTCACCGAAAGTTGTTGTAGCGCCCGTTACATGAGAATTTGCATTTTGGAGTTTTTCTTTTGTAATCTTTGTGGTATATATCTTAAAATCAAGATTTTTCTTATGTAATTTATTCCATAATTTTGTAGCACCACCAGCATGATCAAAATGATAGTGGGTTAATGTAATTCCTCTCAAATGTTCAATGGGAATTTTAAATTTTTTCAGATTTCTCAATACATTTTGAACATTATCAGTTGTTCCAATATCCATCAGTAATGCATTTTTTCCATCGTAGTAGCAGAAAACAGTTGTTATATGAGAAACATTAAACTGCATTGTGTCAATCATATATAAATTAGGGGAAATCTCCCCTGGGTGCTTAAGTATTGCCATGATAATCCACTTGAAAGAATAAGATTACTTTTTACAATATTAAATACCGCTTAACTTTTTAATGAAGACAATTTTTTCAAAAAAGTAGAATTATTCTAAATGCTTAACTTTTAAAAGCAAAATTCGATCTAGTACTTAGCGAAAATTATGAATGATAATTCCCGATCGCCCATTTGGGCGATAATTAACTGGGCAATTGTATCTGATAAAGTTCGGAGAAACACGACAATAACTCCAAATCATGCTACAATTGATGAAGCCATCCAAATTCTTGAACAAAAATATGATTCAGATGAATTATTGCTGTTAGAAGCAGAAGAATTAGAAAAACAACTAATTCAGACTATAATTGATCTTCTTTATAAAAAACATGCTAAAGAAATAAAGAGAAATTTGGCACATCGCGAGAAAGAACGTAGACTTAAAGCCCAACAGCTTAAAAATACAAAATTTGATGTAAAAATCGTCCCATTTGGGAAGATGAAAGACTTAAAAGATATGGGCTTCGATTTAGATCCAGATACTTTAAATGAGTTGTCTCAAAATATCATGGACCAACTCTTTAAGAAAAAGAAAAAGAAAGATGAAGAAGATGAAGATTCTGATGATGATCCTGGCGCTTCATTTTATTTGTAATTAAATTCTCTTTAATGTTGTTCTTATTTTTTTTGCTTAATTATTTAATTATTCCATTAAATAACCGTATCCAATTAACCGGAATCTATTATTTATCCGTCTGCTAATGGCAGTTATTGATCCTTCCATTGCGCATAGTGGCCTTTTCAATTTTAATGTAACAACATTTTTCTTGCCAATTTTTGTAACAACACCTGCTGACAGAGAAGTGCCTACAACAATCATTAATAATTCATTATTTTTAATAGGTTGCACTTTTATTTCTTCTTCCGCACCTAATACTGTATCTAGCAAATGAGTTTCAATTTGAATTGTAGTTTTTATTTCTGGTAAAGTTCCAACTGTGCCTACTACACTTCCAATAAGCTGGTCTGTCCGTGTAGTTGCAGGATCAAGAAGTGTTCCAAAAGCAATTAAGCCACCTGGTCGCGCACTCTCTAATGAATGAGAACTCTCATAAATTGATGCTACTTGAGTAATTACTGGAAGATATTTTCCTGTTTCTGGATCTTTTATTCCTGGGCGAATTTCGATTTCATCTCCAACATGAACTACTCCAGATATAATACTCCCACCAATAACTCCACCTTTCAATTCATCAATTTTTGTTCCAGGTCTATTTACATCAAAAGATCGAGCTACATTGAAGAGAAAATCTGACTCATCATCTAAATCTGGAGAAGGAATATATTTTTCAATAGCTTCAACTACTTTATCCACATTTGCATCAAATATTGCTGAAACAGGAATAATTGGTGCATTTTCTGCAATTGTTCCTTTAACAAATGCTTTAATTTGTCGATAGTGTTCTAAAGTGCGTTCTCTACCTACTGAATCAATTTTATTTTGAACAATGATAATATTTTCAATTTTTGCAATTTCTAAAGCTGCTAAGTGTTCACGTGTTTGAGGTTGGGGGCAATCTTCATTTGCAGCAACTAAAAGAATGGCACCATCCATTAATGATGCACCTGAAAGCATAGTTGCCATAAGAATTTCATGACCTGGAGCATCAACAAAACTCAACCTTCTTCTAAATTCTAAAGGAATTTGACAATTTGGACACATTCCTTTGGGATCTTTCTTACTTTTTCTGGCTTTATTAGCTAAATTCTCAGATATTAATAAGTGACAATTAGGACATTCTAAAATAACAGTTTCTGCATAACCAAGTTTAATTGTAATTCCACGATTTTGTTCATCACTATAGCGTTCAGTCCAGGTTCCAGAAAGAGATTTTACGAGTGTCGTTTTTCCGTGGTCTACATGTCCAACTAAACCTACATTGCATGAACTTTGAATGAATTCTTGCTTCTTAGTACTTTTTTTTGCAGTTTTTTTACGAGTTGATTTCTTTGTTGTTGAGGTTTTTTTCGAGGTTGCTCTTTTTGTTTTCGAAGTGGACTTTTTTACAGAAGTCTTTTTTGCGTTGGATTTTTTTGATGTAGTTTTCTTTGCTGTAGCTTTTTTCGAACTTTTCTTCTTTGAGGTTGCTTTTTTTGTGGATTTTTTAGTTACTTTTTTTTCTTTTTTAATTCCTAAATCTTCCACTGATATATCATCATGATCCACTACGGCTTTTTTTTTCTTCTTCGCCATCAATAATTCAAAATAACCCATAATTTATGAGTTTTTCGCGTTTAGGATCTAAAGAAGAATTTCTAAATATTTTAGCAGAAAAATAAAAAAATATAAGAAAGCATCTTTTTATTTGAATTGTAGGATAATACAAAGGAAACTCTTGATTGGAGTACCAAGATGAACCCCGAAATTTTGAATAATACAAATAATCTTATTGAATTTATTCAACAAGCAATTAAGAATCGCCAGTATGAAATTGCGATAGAACGAACTAATTCTTTTCTTCTTAATACTCTACAATCAGAAGATGAAGACCATCTTGCTTATTGTTTGGAAGTTTATGATTCTCTTTGTGATAAATCGCCATTGACTATAGAATTGACCATGAAATATATCCCTGAATTGCTGAATAATAAAGAATATTGGGTTCGTCAAGAAACACTTCTTATTCTTCGAAAAATCTTTAGAATTGCTGATATTGCTAAGTTTGATCCAATTATTGAATTATGTGAGTCAAAATTATTCGATACAGATAAAAAGGTCCGAGAATCAGCAATAAAACTACTTGCAGAAGTACTAAAAAAATCCTTTGATTATTATCCAGATCTTTACATTACTTATTCAAAGATGTTTGAAGATACTTCTTGGCGAGTTAGAGCAAAAGCTTTAGAGGGTATGCTTGAATTCTTAGTTCCAACTTCTCATCCTCCAAAAAGGCTTCTTCAAATATTTCAAGCAAGTTTCTCAAAATTAATTCGAGACCCTGATGAAGAAATCAGAGGTTTAACTACAGAAGCTGTAAAAGCATTAGGTTATCACTTGTCTGGTCAAGAAATGGTCGATATTTTATTAAATATCTTAAATGATTCAGATTGGGAAATTCGTGAAAAAGGAATTTGGATAGTTGGAGAAATAGGTGATCTTTTTTTTAGTGATTTTACAATTATCTTCCACCGTTTGATTGATATGTTTTCTGATTCAATTATGATGGTTCAGACAAAAACCATTGATGCTTTTGTTAAAGTGGGGAAATCAAAGGGTCCTGGATTACTTCAATTTTTCCGGCAGTATATTGAAGAAAATGATGTATCAAGAGATGTTTTAGAAGGAATTACTGAATCTACAATATTCATTGTTGTACAAAACATGCATGAGATGTTGCCTCAGTTAATTCAGCAATTAATTGACTCCAGTTCAAAATTTCGAGATTTTATCAGTGATTGTTTGATAAAAATTTATATGGAAAAATCAGATGTATTTGAAGAAGAATTGGCACGTATGTACTTGGGTTTGGATCCAGAAGATTGGCGCCAACGAAGACAAACTATAAGAATTCTTGGTGATTTGACTTATATACTTCATTTACCGTCTGTAGCAGTGTGGACTTTTATAAATCTCCAAAATTACCGAAAAGAAGAAAAAGATCTTGATGTGCTTGATGAGATTGATATTTCATTAGAAAAAATTCATAATCTATTTGAAGATATCGATAAAGATGTTCAAGAAATTGAGAAACAACGAAAAGAATTTTATCAAGATCTTGAAAATTTTCAAACATATATTCAAAATATGCGCGAAAAATCTGAAAGAATGATAAAAGAAAATCAATTTCAAAAAGCAGAAGTGTTTATGGAAGAAGAGAGTAATCGAATTGTCGAAAAACTAAATGATATGGAGACATACCTAAATAATTCTGAATTTAAGCGTTTTTCAATGGAGATTGTACAAGATTTTAAAGAAATAAAGGATGAAGTCTTAGAAAATATCACTGATGTAAAATATATTATGATTAATAGACTTTCAGAAGGACGTGAAAAATATTTAGATGAATTGAAAGACGAAATTCAAAAATTAACCAACAGAATTAACAAAATGAATGAAAATTATAAGGAAATTGAAGATCTTGAAAATAAACTTCATGAAAATCAAAATATATCTGAATCTACACTTTCTGAACAATTATTAGAGAAAATTTCATTTGTACGAAAAGAACTTTATACTCTAGAATTTGAAATTGGGCAATTGTGGATGCAAAATATGGAATTTAAAGAGGCATTAAAAGAAGTTACCTTATTATGGGTTGATGTTAAAATTGAAGTTCAACAATATCTTTCTTCAGTAATCTACCGTTTCAAAGATTTAGAAAGAACTCTTGAAGTAAAAGCTACTGATCAAAATATTTTGAAAAAGAAAATAACATTTGATTTTCTAAATAGTAATCTTCAACGTATTGTTTTACAAGCTATCCAAAGTTTGCGTGAGATTAAAGAAAGCTTTGATAAATTAATAAAACCAATATATCTCGAAATTAAGAAACGCCGATTTTCTGAAGCGCGTAACATGGTTAAAATGACAATAGATAATGTTTCTAACACAATTGAAGAATATAATAAAGAAATTGATAATATATATCAAAAAATTGATTCTATTGATTTATCTCAAATAAATTCTGAAGAATTGCAAAATTACATTCTTCACTGGAATAATATAAAAATCGAATTGAAAGACATATTGGATAAATTTCAAGTTGATATTGAAGAAGAAATCTTCAGCGCTGAAATTAATGAATATTTAAGTTATATGAATCCTCTTTCTTTATATCAACTATCCATAGTATATTCAATTCCTGTTAAAGAATTGAAAACTTCCATTTTTAATTTATTAAAAAAACATAAACTTTTTGCTGAAATTCGAAATAATGCATTAGTTCAGCCAAATAAACCATTGGGTGAAAATTTCATCAAACTACATAGAAAAGTTGAGATTATTGGAAGTAAGATCATTTTTGATCTTAGGCTTCATAACCCAACAAAATTCTTTTTGAATGATTTAAGCCTAATCTTTATTCATCCTTCTTTTTTGAAATTGCAGACAAATCAAAGTGATCCACTTGAATTGATAATTCATGAATTTGAACCAGAAACGTCTCGAATTTTAAGATGGGTATTTAAAATTGAAAAAGAAAGAGAAAAGCGCTATGAATTAAAACGTTGGCTATTAAATATTAATTATCAAAACCCATTTGGAAAATTATCAAGTATGCAAAAAGAAATGGAAATCATCTTATAAATTAAAGTGAAATCTATTAATTTTAAATAATACTACAGTTTTTTTTCATTGATTTCTTCTTATTACTATGTACTACGGAGTGGAGGTGAATTTAATAAATTTTGAACGACAATCCGATTTTAATATTCTTTCAAAAAACTGTGTCTTCAGATTAACTGAAAAAACTCAACTTCATGGATGATCTTGTAAACTTCCTGCCCTTGATCTTAACAATTTACTTAAACAAGTCGGACTAAACTCGGATGCGGAAGATTGCGCAATTACTGCAATTTCTGAGACAGATAGTCTATTAACAAATCTGGATATTGTAACTCCAATTCATGATGATCCATATATCATGGGAAAAATTGCAGCTGTTAATGTAACAAATGATATATATGCACTAAATGCGCGCCGTATCTTCAACTACAGTTGTTTCTTAGGACTACCCACAGATCTTCCCAAAGATTATGCCGAGGAAATGCTCAAAGGAACTCGAGATCTGCTTAAATCATTAGGTGCTGACATTTCAGGCGGTCATACAATTCAAAATCCATGGCCATTATTAGGTGGAAGTGTAAGTGCTATCGAAAAAACTGCCCATTTAATCTTTAAACGTGGAATTAAAGCAAGTGATCGGCTTTTATTAACCAAACCCTTGGGAATTCATCCTGTAATGGCTGCGGATCGTGCTAAAAATTCAGATATTGCATGGTTGAAGAATTTTGATTTGACACGAATTGAACGCGCCGTTTCTATGGCTACAAAAATCATGACGACTAGTAATAAACCCATTCCTGAGGTAATTCACGCTGGCAAGTTTTTCTCTCATATTCATGCCATGACTGATATTACCGGTTTCGGTTTTAAAGGTCATCTTGAAGAAATGCTTCTGAATACTGACTTGGGGGCACGCATCACTCATTTACCTGCAATTTCTTATGCATTAGAGTTGGATGATCTCTTTTGTTATGGATTATCTGAAGGGGAATCTGCGGAAATTGCAGGTCCCATGTTAATTGCAGTTGATCCAAGCATTTGGAGTGATTTCACTTCTATGTTGGATTCTTTTGATGTTTGGTGGATGGAGATAGGACGGATTGAAAAAGGTCTACAAGGTGTTAAATTTGATGATAAGATCATCTACCATGAAATTGAAGAATATTAAAACCTTGATGGAATATATTATCCTGGAATTCAATGCTACGACGGAGAGAAGTAAACTTTGAGTTTTCTCCCGAGCCTCCTTTGCATTAGGAGTTCTTCTTTTTTTATTACTAATCTATTAAAATTTTGAATAAATAGTTGAAAATAGTTAGATTAAGTTGGAAATATTAGAAAAAGGTAGAAAAACTTCGAAAAAATTGAAAAAAAAACAAAATGGTTATTTTTCGATGAAATCAGGTAGATAACCTTCAAATTGAGCATTATAAAGGTTAGTATAAAGACCGTTTCGCTTAAGTAATTCATCATGATTCCCACGTTCGGCAATACCTTCATCAGTAAGCACCAAAATCTCATCAGCGTTTTTAATGGTACTCAATCGGTGTGCTACAATTATTGTGGTTCGACCTTTTGCTAGTTGTAAAATTGCATCTTGAATTAGTAGTTCAGTAACCGTATCAAGTGAAGAAGTTGCTTCATCTAAAATAAGTATGGGCGGATTTCGAAGAAATACGCGCGCAATCGCCAATCGCTGCTTTTGACCCCCAGAAAGTTTCACTCCCCGTTCTCCAACCATTGAATCGTATCCATCAGGTAAAGACATAATAAAATCATGGATGTTTGCAAGTTTTGCTGCTTGGATTATTTCTTCTTCAGATGCATCTGGTTTTCCGTAAATAATATTATCACGAATTGTTCCGTAAAAAACGATAACATCTTGCTGCACAAAGCCGATATTGCTACGCAAGGAGTCAATTGCGATGGATTTGATATTTTTTCCATCAAGTAAAATTTGACCTTCATCTACTTCGTAGAATCTGGGAATTAAATGGGTGATTGTGGTCTTTCCTACTCCTGAGGGTCCAACAAGTGCAACAGTCTTTCCTTGTTCAATAAATAAATTAAAGTTATGAAGAACTGGTTTTGCTTGATCCTTATATTTAAAGGTTACATTACGAAATTCAATGTTACCATGAATGTTTTCTAATGGTTTAGCATCATGACTGTCGGTTATTTTGGGTTTAATATCCATTACTTCGCCAAAACGCATAAATCCGGCAAATCCTGATTGAAATATCTGTGTGAATGAAACTAATCGACGAATTGGAACTACAAAAATACCAGTAAATAGAAGATAGGTTACCAATTGTTCTTTGGATAATCCTTGAATTCCGTTAACTACAAAAACGGCTCCTACTACTAACGCAACCAAACTTAATATATCTGTGAGAAAATTACTTCCTGAAGCATAATTTGCCATAACTCGATATGCTTTATAGTAAGATTTTCGATATCGAATATTATTATGCTCAAATTTTTCAAATTCATAAGGTTCAGCTGCAAAGCTTTTGCATAAACGTATACCAGAGATCGAATTTTCCAGTACAGAATTAATTTCAGCATGCTCTTGACGCGTATTTCTAAATGCTTTCAACATGGTTGTGCGCATTCCAACTGTAAACCAGATTAAAATTGCCACAAATACAAAAAGTATAAGCGTAAGAAGCCAGCTTCTTAAAAGTAGTAGAATAAAAGTTCCGATAATTTCTACAATTGAGATAAATAAATCCTCAGGCCCATGATGAGCCAGCTCAGTGATATCGCGAAGATCATTTGTAAGCCGTGCCATAATTTGACCAGTTTTGGTGTTATCAAAATATTCTGCGTCTAAATTCTGAATGTGGCGAAATAAATCAGCACGCATATCAAATTCCATGTTAACACCTACTAAATGTCCCCAATAAGCCATAATATAAAATGCAATTGTTCGAATTAAATATAAACCTAATAAAATTCCACCAAAGGTCCAAATCATTCGTAAATTGGAGTTAACAATGAAATCTTTTAAAAAGCGTTCACTGATTAAAGGAAATACTAAATCTAAAGTAGCAATTAAAAACGCACACACCATATCAAGAATAAAGAGTTTTAGGTGCGGACGATAATATGAAATAAATTTTTTTAGTAATAAATGTTCAGTCATTGGTTAACGATCCAAATTATTATTGTTAAATAATAGTTGCGATTGAAAAGAAAATTAATTCCGCTTTCTAATGAAAATTTTTATAAGATGATTTTTTAAGTTCTGTAGTTAAGATTTGAATAAGAATTTATTAAGAATTGATTAATAATTTGAATTATTCTTTTAATGGAGAAAACAGCAATTATGACTGAAATAGAGAACAAATCTGATATGAATTTATCAGAACCGCCAAAACATTCCTTTTTAACTATGACATCATATGGAACTGGTAAATTTTTGGTTGAATTTTATTCAGCGGCTTTTAGCGTATTGATCTATAAATACTATGAAACGAATTTAGGATTAAATGGTTGGTTAACAGGATTAGCAATAATCATTTATTCTATTTGGAATGCAATTAATGATCCGATTATTGGTTATTTCACCATCCGTCCCACCCGATTTGCTCAGAAATATGGAAGACGCTTTCCATGGATCGTTCTTGGTGGTGGAATTTGGGTATTTACTTTACTGCCTATTTTTATCGTTCCAAAAACTTTTATTGAAAATCCTGGCTCAAATCAAGGATGGCTTTTTCTATGGTTAGTTGTGGTAATTTGCCTTCATGATTTCTTCTTTTCCATATGGGAATTAAATTATCAATCATTATTCCCCGACAAATTTCGAAAAGAGAAAGTTCGAGCTAATGCAGCTGTGATTGCAACTGTTATTGGAGTTATTGGTATTGCACTTGGAAATCTTATGCCGACGTTCATTGTTGATTATGATTATGCGAGCACCTATCAATTAAATGCGATAATTTTCACGATTATTGGAATTGTTTTCTTCTTTTTAATGCTTCCTGGTGTTCAAGAAGATCCCGATATGATTGAAAGATACATTGCCGCAGTTGAAAAGAAAGCAAAAGAAGAAAAAGAAGATTCTTTTTTCATTCAACTTAAGGAAGCTTTTACGCATAAGAATTTTGTGGCATTTATCTTATTTTATTTCTTATATCAAGCTTGTACAATGAGTATGAGCGCATCAGTTGACTATGTAGGTGATTATATACTTCCAGGAGACAAAAGCGATACTACCATGATTTTTGCTGGTATGCTGATTGGAGCGCTGATCTCTGTTCCACTTTGGGGACGCATTGCTGTTAGGCTTGATAGTAATCAGAAAGCTTTAATGTGGGCTGCTGTTGTTATAATTATTGGATTAATAGGAATGACTTTTACAACCAGCTATTGGGGATATACAATTACAATAACTATCTTCGGATTGGGATTTGGGGGATATTGGATGCTTATTACTCCTGTGATGGCTGATGTGATTGATGAGATTGTAGTAGAAACTAAAGTCCGAAATGACGGTATTTTCATGGGTTTCAGAGCATTTTTTGGAAGATTATCTTATGCTATGCAAGCTTTAAGCTTTGCAATAGTTCATGCTGCAACAGGTTTTGTAAATAAATCAGATGTAGAGCAAACATCATTAGCAAAGTGGGGAATTAGAATACATATGAGTGTTTTGCCTATGATCTTTATGATTATAGGATTGGTTATTTTTGCAAAAATGAACACTTTGACACCTGATCGAGTTAAAAAGATTCGAGTTGAGTTAAAAGAGTTAAACTTATAGGTAAAAGCCTCTAAAAAATCTTTTTCGTCCAGTGCGAATAAGTTAATTGTTTAGATTAATTTACAGAAATATCTCTTTTTTAATTTTTATGTATTTCTTTTGCTTATAATACTCCTATAAATATCAACTGAAAAAAAAGAGAGATTATTCATTATAATGAAAAAAAGAGTAATTTGTTGTTAGCTAACCAATATTTATTTAGGTATTTTGTGAATATTATAATATAGTTTGTTAAAAAAACTCTAACAAAACATCACTATGGTTGAAGAACTCAATAGGAAGTAAGATTCGACAGTTTTGTTAATTTACCTTTAAACAAATGTTTTTTGGAGGAGTACAATCATTGGATAAAATTGATATTAAATTACTTGCTGCTTTGGAAGAAAATGCTCGCGTATCATTAAAAAATCTTGCTCGCGATTTAAACGTTAAAACTTCTACTATATATCATCGTTTACATAAACTACGTGAGTCAAATATCTTAGAGCGTTATACTATTGTGGTCAATCCAACTGAGATAGGCTTAACAATCCATAAATTACTTTCTATTCGTTTGAAAAAAATGGTTATTGGTAAATTAGATACAATGTTTTTAGAAAGTTTTGCGAAATTTGTCAGTGATCAATATAATGAGGTATTATTTGCTGCTGTTGGAGATGATGAACAAATTCACTGTATTTTAACCTTTAGAAACGATCAACATTATGATAATTTTATTACAGAACTAAAAAAAAATCCATATATTGATTCGATGAATATTGTAAATCTATCTAATATTCTTAAAGGAAAGAAGTTATTTTGCTTTATTGAAAAAATGTTGAAATCTGAAGACAAGGGTGAATATTTTGATGACGATGGAGAAGTTGAAAGTGATGAAGAAGACGATGAGAAAAGCACCAGTGAAATTTTCTTTTAAATTTTAACACTAATTAATGTTATCATTAACATTATCATTAACAAGGTACATTGAATACATGAAATAATTAAGAAGATCAAGGTATGTTAGATAATCATTCAATTAATTTGAGATAAGTGGGAAAAATCGATTTCTAATTTGTTCTTTGTCACAATCTTCTAATTCGCAAAATGATGTAAATTTGTTAAAATTTCGCTGTTCATGATAGAATGATAAAAGGATTAGCAACATGTTTTTTGTGATATTAAGCATTAGAGGAACATTTTCTCGTTCCTGCTTTAATTCTAACATGATATCAATGATTTCTTTAGCGAAAAATGTATCAAGATCTATTTTTTTTTGGCATACACTATTTTCAAATTTATCTAATAATGTAAGATAGTAATCAACTTCATCGTCGAAACGGATCGGATTCATAACATCAACAAAGAATGGTTATCTGAAATATATATTAAGCATAGAGAATACTGGGATATGATCTGGATCAGTGAATTATTTACTTTTAATTTCACTTAACTTCACCAGAAACTAAAAATTATTCTTCCAATACTCATTCCATAAAATTATAAATAGGCTTTAAACTCTCGTTTTTTGGAATATTGAAGAAATATTTCCAATTTTTGTTTATATGTGTTTCAATATTTAAAGATTGAAATAATTTTCATATTTTAGTAAAAGATTAGAAAAATCACATAATTTTTAGCCCAAAATTAGAACAATTCCAAATTTTCTATTAAGATTCGCTATTTCAAGATAAAAGTGAAATTATCATTGATTGATAATTTTTTCAAAATAAAGATAAAATAAAGATAAGTGATCTATATGCGTGAGGTTAGGTACATTTTATGCAAGAATTAAAAATATATTGTTAATATATCGTTTCTTGTTGAGATTGAGAGTGGTGTGAAAGGAATGAATGGATCATGCAGGAAAAAAATGTCATAATAAAACCATGGAAAGAAGGCATGTTTAAAATTGCGTTAGTTTATCCCAATCGTTATTCTGCTATGGCTGGTTTAACAGTCCAAACACTATACTCGCTCTGGAATGCACATGAACGGGTAATCTGTGAACGTTTTTTTCTTCCTGATTCAAAAATACCATTACCTCGTGGGCATTTATTTCAAAATGTGCTTTCTTTAGAAAATAAAATGCCATTAGAAGCATTTGATCTGATTGCTTTCACATTTTCTTATGAATTAGATTACCCTCACATCTTATGGTTTTTAGAAAATGCTGGAATCCCTTTCTATAGAAAAGATCGGGAGAAAAAAAGTTTAGATAATATTTCTTCAGATTCATATCCTGTAATTATTGTTGGGGGGGCAATCATTCGGGCAAATCCTCTACCAATTTTAGATTTTATGGATGCAATTTATATTGGAGAAATCGAACCTGTTAATGCACAGTTTATTGAATCATGGTTGAGTAACTATGATAATCCTGAATTAAGGGATTTTCAAGCTATAAAAAAAGCTTTTTTCAAAGACTTGGCAAATATTGCAGGATTTTGGTTGCCAGGTGATCCTTTTTTTGAAAATCCTGACAAAACCATTAATCATATTCTCGCTCATGAATTAGATCGAACACCCCATCCACTAGCTCAAATTAAACTTAAAGGTGATTCAGTAAGTCCCTCTTTAAATTCAAATATTGCATTTAGTGATTCTTTCTTTTTGGAAGTAGCACGTGGTTGTCCCCATATTTGCCGATTTTGTATGACTGGAAACCAAGTCAAACCGTATCGTTATCGAAGTTTGGAAAACCTTAAAGAAATTATTTTATCTGGTATAAAACTCACAGATTGTGAACGCATTGCATTAATAGGATCATCAGTAACTGATCATCCGAATTTTATTGAATTAGCTGAATTCATTCTTCAACAAGGGTTGCGATTGAATGTTCCTTCTATCCGGGTGGATAAATTAACGCCAAAAATGGCAGAAATTCTTAGAAAGGGAGGTATAAAAACAGTCACCATTGCTCCTGAAACGGGTTCGGATCGTTTGCGGAAACAGTTGAATAAACACCTCACCAATAAAGAAATTCTTCAAGGAGTAATTTATCTACATGAAGCGAAGATAAATGCTCTTAAAATATACTTAATTATTGGATTCCCATTCGAAAGTACAGAAGATATTGATGAATTAATTATATTGGTTGAAGAATTAGCGAAGATGAATTTTGGGAAAAGAGGTATAAAACTTAGCATTAATCCATTTATTCCTAAAGCCCACACCCCATTTGAAGTTGCATTTGAAGAGTATTTCGATCCATCCATGCAAAATTTAAAGAAGAAAATAAAACACATTAAAAAAGCTTTACAAAAAAATTCCAGGATTGAAATCGATTTTATGCCTCTTTGGGAAGCTTATCTGCAAATGATACTCGCTTTAGGCGATGAACATTTTTCATTATTAATAGAAGAATGTTATTATCAAGGAATGAAGCCAAAACAATGGTATCGCTATTGTACAGATCCTAAAAATGTATGGCAAACTCAAATAATTGATTATCTTCATACCTTACAAAAATTACCTTTTGGAAAACGACCTTGGAATAAGATAATTCATTATATTTCACCAGATTGGTTGAAATCACAATTAGAACGAGCAACGAATTGCTAATAATAAATATATGCTGAAGTTATATCAAAATTTAATTTAATTTCAAAGATTTTAATTCTAATTAAATAAGTCTCTGCGGTAGTTGAATGGTCGAGTTTTCAATGGGCAAGAATCTTCACTAGAGCAACAAACTGGAATATACGACCATACTTGGAAATTGTTAAGAGGTACTAAAATATATTGTAAAGATTGAGTTAGTGGACATTGGCGCGCCAACTCACGCACAGGACCATCACACAACATTTCTTTATGTGATTCTTTATTTGAAAAAATACAAAGGCCATCAGTTGGGCGAAATCCAAATAAAAATTGCTCATGGGGGATAACTAATGAGAGTTTATCTTCACTAACCACTTTTCTTTCATACAATACTTCGACATGGGCGGAATCGAATGAGAACATCATAGCTTTATACATTTCGTTATTCCGATCTTCATCTGAAATGGTCCTAACTTCTACAAAATCCTGCTCTATCGCCTCATCAATCATTTGTTCAAGGCTTTGCGGGATTATTTCATTCCCATTCAGATTCATATTTAAATTTAACTCCATTTCCACTGTCAGTCAGCCCACGGAATTCTCGATCTTCTCAATGATATTCAAATCATTCGATCCAATATGAACAAAAAGGACAAACAAGATTTAAAGGTTATTTTTCAATATTTTTTGTCGAAATTTTGTAAAATATCTAACTTTTTTTTTGATCACTGATTTAATTTCATTAGAAAATTCGAAAATTTACTAAAAATATTACTTCTCACACTGTTATTTAAAAACGAACACTTTACCTATTTAAATGTTTTTCATTTAACTTCGAAATAATTTAGGTATAGATTCGTAGTTTAATAAGATCATAACAAAGAATTCCATCATTGCATAAGTAATAATAATTGGCAAGACTAAATGTAAATGAAATTATGGATGACATACCTTCAATGAAAAGTGATTTTAGAGATTTAATTGATTCTGAAAAAGAAGCTTTGGTACGAATTATATCAGAAATTGGAACTCCTATTCCCCGGGTAGATCGATTTAGTTTTCATCATTTTGGAGTAAAAATTGTCAATAATCAGATTGTTGCTTTGGAATTACAGCATCAATCTTTAAAATTATTCCCGAAAGATATAATGTCTTTTTCACAGTTAACTCATTTGGATATTTCAAATAATTATATTCAAGTAATTCCTGAAGATATCTCACAACTTCATCATCTTGAATTCTTGAATCTTGCAAAAAATCGCTTTATTGAATTTCCTGCTTGTATTTTAGAATTATCAAACCTCAAAACTTTGAAAATAGGTGGAAATTCATGGAAAAATATTCCCAATCTTATTCAAAATTTACCTAAACTTCACAGTATTGCTTTAAACAATCTTCAATTAGACCAGATTCCTGCATGGATTTTTGAAAAAAAATCACTATCTGAGTTAATACTATTTAATAATTACATTCAAAACCTTCCAGAAGAGCTCGGAAATCTGAAAAATCTCGAGCACCTTACTTTGGGTAATAATAAACTCGATATATTACCTGATTCTATCGGCGAGCTTTCTAAATTGGTTGAATTCTCTTGTTTTAAAAATAGTCTATCAGAATTACCTTCAAGTTTTACTCAATTGGCTCTACTGGAAGAATGTAATTTAATTTCTAATCGATTAGAATCTTTACCGGATCAAATGGGTAATCTTCACTCTTTAAAATTTTTAACTCTCGCCAATAATCAACTTAAATTTTTACCCATTTCATTAAAAGCCTTAAATCAATTAAGAACCCTCTGGATACAAAATAATCCATTAGAGTTAACTCATGATTGGATAGAATGGTTCGAAAATTTGAAATCAGCAGGTTGCAATATTAAATTATAACAGTGATTATAACAGTGAGCTATTAATCATGCCAATATATTCATCCCGATCTTTGAAAAAACTCTTTCAGAAACTGAATTTTATCCCAGAAAAAAAGTTAGGACAAATTTTCATCACAAATTATCAAGTATGTAAAAGAGCGGTTGATGCACTTAATTTATTCCCAAACCAAGATCGAGTACTCGAAGTTGGTCCCGGATTTGGTGCATTTTCTGATCTTCTTTTAAAAAAATCAAGAACTATTTTCTTAATCGATCGAGATCCAAAGTGTATTTCATACTTATATTCACATTTTTCAAGTCTCTCTCATACAACCCCTGATATTTCTATTTTTAAGCATGATTTGCGAAATATCTCCTTTTTAGGCTCAATTCCAGAAAAAGCAAAAGTTAATTTAATTCAAGGTGATTTTCTTTCAATTCCTTTCCCTAATGTCAATAAGCTGATTTCAAATGTGCCCTTTGGTATATCCGTCCCATTTATTTTGCGATGCCTAAGAGAAAAACCTTTAGATCTTTATGTATTAATCGTCCAACGTGAATTTCAGCAACATTTGTGTGCTCAACCTGGAGAATCGCATTATACTTTAGTTTCTGTGTTGTCAAATTTATATTTTAATATTGAAATTATAGAAGAAATACCCAAATCTGCTTATTATCCATTACCTGATGTTCCTACAGTTCTTCTTCGACTTTCTCCTAAAGAATATTTCAATCCAGAATCGAAATATTACATTAATCGCACTTTGTTTATTGAATTTCTAAATACACTTTTCTCTGTCAAAAAAAAATTGCTCCGTTCTATTGTAAAATTAAATCTTATCAAAAACCCTTCATTTTCTTCTAATTTTCCATATTTTACTAATGTATCTCTTCAAAGTCAATATTCAGATGTGCCTATTTATCAAATTCCTCCAAGAGAATTATTCACTCTTATGGAAAAATCAATGAAATAGCCCATTCTTCTTTTGAGAAAAGAAAGAAAACACTTTTTAGTTCATTTGCCTAAAAAATAAGCAACTTATGGATCTTGTAAATAATAAATGGAAAAATGGTTTTTCTGCTTTTAAACCAGATTCTATCCCTCCTGATTCTGTTTTACTTCCATATTCAAAACCGCTTTTATTTCCTGAATCATTTCGAAATACTTTAGTAATATGTCTTCATGGTTGGAGAGCTAGTCCTTATGAAGCAATTCCAATTGCTAAAACTGTTCATAGCAAAGGGTTTGCAGCTTCTGTTCCATTATTACCAGGACATGGTATAAAGGATTTAAATCTCGCAAAAAAAATATTTTCTGAAGTAAAATATACCGATTGGATAAGGGCAGTTAAATATGAAATAGAAATGGCTCGTAAATCTTATGATCACGTTTTTATTTATGGGCAATCAATGGGGGGCGCTCTTGCTATGTTAATGGCCGAAGAACAGTTGGTTGAAGCTTGCGCTGTTACTGCACCAGCCATTAGGCTTGTTTGGCAGAGTAGGCTTTTTATTCGACTACTGGGTGGATTTAATATATTTGATAAAGACGAAGAAGAAACTTCTTTTTTCAATGAGGGATATTCTTTCCGTAGTATAAGATCTGCTCGAGAATTAAGACGTTTGGGTGATTTAGTGAGAAAAAACTTATCTCAAATTAAATGTCCTCTATTAGAGTGCCATTCTGAATTGGATGATACTATTCTTCCATCAGTTGCTTATCTCATCGAAAAAAATGTATCTGGACCCATACAGATTCGTTGGTTTAACCGGTCTGGTCATACAATGCCGTTGGATGTAGAAAAGGATGCGATAATGAGCACAATTCAATCTTTCTTTGTTGAAGTAAACGAAAAATTGGTGAAATAGAAAAATCAAAAGATAATTATATAATGTGATGAAAAATAATGATATTTAGAACAGTATGCCAATTATTGTTCCAATTCCATGCATAATCCCTCCGAATATAAGAGCAATTCCTAATTCTAAAAACATCACTTGCAGAGCAAATTTCCATCCTGTTTCTTTTTTAATAGTAATTATTGTGGCAAGACAAGGGATATATAGCATGGTTACCAATGTAAATGTCAACATTTGAAGTGGATTCATAAATTGGACCATTGTCAATCCTTGTGATGCCACAAACATTTCGAGAAGAACCAAATTCAATTCTTTTCGTAAAACTCCATAAAATAAGTAAACTCCGACTTCAACAGGAAGTCCAAGGATGATAACCGAAATTGGATATAGAACTGTGTTTATTGGTGCAGTAAGATTAAATTCCATAAGTATTTGAAGAATTATCCCCAAAATAACAATTAAAGGTAGCGCCATTACCACGAATTCTTTACTGCGTGCCCAAGTTTGCTTTAAGATAACTTGAAAATTTGGAGTTCTAAATTCATGTAATTCAATTATCAATTCTGAATCCATTGAATGTGATTTATCCAATCGTGTAAGAATTCGACCTATAAGTATAATTACGCCAAAATTAATAATATATAAAACTACTGCCCAAAGAAATCCTAAATACTTGGCAACAAGTCCTAAAACAATGGTTGTTACTGCTGAACATGGAATCATAGAAGAAACTAAGATTGCCCGCTTTTTTTCACGCTCAGTTTCCATGATCATTGCGGCAGATACGGCAGGTACATTACATCCAAATCCAATTAGAATTGGGATAATTGTTTTTCCATGCACTCCAATATGGTGCATAAATCGGTCCATCAGATATGCTGCACGGGGAAGATATCCAGTATCTTGCAAAATTTCAATAATCAAGAAAAAGGGAATAACATATGGTAATACACCGCCAATTCCTGCAAATAAACCGCCCATTATTCCAATCCAAATGATTTTATACCACCATGATGAAGGATCCATCCAATTTTCTGCTTTCGGGGTCCAGATCTCGTAAAGTGTATCCATTAAACCACTTATCCAATCACCAAATCGGAAAACCAAAAAGTATATCCCCAACATTAAACCAAAGAAAATGATATAACCACTTACATTTCCTAATGTTAAATGATCAAAAATATGGCTCCATTTAGTTTTTCGCGAACGTTTTTCAATTATTAAAACATTTTCAACGATTTGAGATGAAATGTTATAAAATTCTGCATTAATTATTGTAGAAATTTGTTCTCCATGAATTTCTTCCAAATTTTGTCGTAATTCTCCAACTAAATATATTAAACGATCTATTTTATTTTTTGAATTAGGATTCAATTCGCGTAGATATCGAATGGATTCATCATCATTTTCGAGTAATTTTAATGCTAAAAATTTAGGCGGGTAATTTCCTTTATTGAGATCGGAGGGAATTCTTTGAATAATCTTGATTAATTGCTCCTCAATTTCTTTTCCAAGTTTAATATCATATTTATTACTCTTTCTGATAAATAAATCTTCAATTTTATTAACTCGATTTTGTTTTTTTTGAATATTTTCCTGATTTTTTATACTTTTATCTCTACTTTCTTCTTTTTCATTATTTTTTCTTTTTTGTTCTTCAATTTCAATAATTTTTTCTAAGATCTCATGAACTCCTCTATTGTGGACTGCTACTGCAGGAATGGTGGGATGTTTTAATATTTCTTCAAGTTTGGAATAATTTATTTTATAACCGCGTTCTTCTAGCAAATCTATTTGATTTAGCGATATTATCATGGGGACATTTAACATCGAAAGCTGGAGAGTAAAAAATAAATTTCGCTCTAAATGAGTGGAATCGATTACATTGATTAAGTAATCAGGTTTTTCATTAAGAATATAATCTCTACTTACAATTTCTTCCAAAGAATATGTCGAAAGAGAGTAAATTCCAGGAAGATCAATAATTTTAAAAATATAATTATGAAATCTTGCTGTTCCTTCCGCTTTAGCAACTGTCTTTCCGGGCCAATTTCCAATTACTTGACTTAATCCTGTTAATGAGTTGAAAATTACACTTTTTCCGACATTTGGTTGTCCTGCTAAAGCAATTTTTATTGTTTTAATTTCTTGTTTTTCAGTTTTCATTAATTATCCCTTAATATTATCTATTTGAGTAAAAAATCAATAAATTAATCCTAAATACCTCTTAAATAGACTTCATACATTTCTCCCAATCTGGAAAGGAGACAAATTACTTTGAACTGCGAATGATAAATGATTTTAGCAAAGAACAAAATCGTTCTTTTTACGAATTCTCGTGAAATTTGAGAATTTTTATTTAACTTCTGGTTTTTCAATTTCAACCATGATTTTTCGAGCTAAACCTTGTCCAATTGCTAAGCGCGTATTCCGAACTTCTATTTGAACTGGACCACGAAAAGGAGCTTGACTTAACTTTTTAATTTTAATTCCAGGGGTGATTCCTAAACCTGTCAAACGCCTTGTTGCTTTAGTTCCAGCATTGATGAATTTAACAACACACCAAGTTTGAAGCGAAACATCTGCCAAAGAGATAGTTGAATCTTTTGATTTGTGTGAATTCAAGTTTGATTGTATCATGTGAGATCACAAAGAGACTTTGTTAGGTATGTCTAAATTCTCTATATATACTTAATGAAATATGGGTTAAAAATTTTTGTTCTCACAATATGGAAAACTTTTTCGATTTGTAAAAAACGATTTATTGGAAATGCCTTTCTTTGCCTAATTTTAGGTTGTAAGGGATTTTAACAGAGAGTAAATCGAGTTATGAATAATTATTCATAAATAACATAATTCAGAAAAAATTAATCAAAATATATTTTAATTTGATGCATTCGTTTCGCTAAAAGAGAGAAAATCTTGCTGATAATCTTCTTGTTGTTTTAATTCCATATCTGATTGGGGTTGTTTCCGCAAACTTCGATAGAAATAATATCCAATTACCTGCACGCAAGCGATAAAAAACCCATAAATACAAATTGCATAAGCTTGACTTGAACTAAGCATCCCAAAAAAAAGATTTCCAGATTGGAAGGGCCATAATGGTATCATCTCAGGATATATTGTAGCATCCAAAAAAACGTGAATCCATGCCATCAACAAAGCAATTGCAACTTTTCCGATTAAAGAACTGTGCTGCTCTAAATCAATCTTCTTAAGTAGTGGATTCCACCATATTTGTGTAACTTGCATCAATAACCCAACTAATATTCCCAATAATGTTGCCATAAAAAAATTATGAAGAATTCCGTGAAATGGTGCATTTAAATGAAATAAATAAACATAGGTTGCTCTTGCATCAATGATTACCGACGCTAATAATGCTGAAGGCAAGTCAATTCTATTTTTTTTCCAATCTAAAAAACTGAATGGAAGAGCGTGTCCAAAATGAAAGGGAGTAAATGGCATTCTATTTTATCATAAACAACTCTCTTATAAAAGCTTCTCTTAAATATATAATAAAAACACTAAAATATGGAATTACAAATAACCACAAGACTTTTTTTAAATATGAGAATGAGTAGAGTGAGAAGTGACAGATTTTTTCAAAAAAGCATCCAAGCTAGTATTTTGAAATTTTGTTTCAATCTTTCCTCGTAATCCTGGATGATTTTTGATCTTCTTTGGAATCATTTTCTGAAAATATTCTCTATTTTCTCTTTTTTTTATAAATTGTGATGAGTAAAATTCGTTAAATAGCGTTTCTGCCTGTGGTATCTTTAATTTTTCCCCCTCATCAAAATAATCTAAATTCCACGCAATTTCTTCTCTGGAATGTGAAAATTTTTCTACAATAACTTCCAGTTTCTCCGAAAATGACAGAATTTCTGCCGATTCGAGAATAACCCAAGTGCGTTTTTTTAATTCATTAAAGAGACAAATAATAAAATCTGGAAAACGGATATGAAAGTACTCTAAAATTAGATCTTCCACATGATGTTTACATTGAATTGTACCAAAAAGAATTCCACTTGGTGAAAGTTGTGTTCGAGTAAATTGGCGTTGTCTATCCATTTCTTTGAATATTTCTCGAATCATCGAATTTATCTGCTTAGCGAAAGGTGAACTTGAAGATTGTAAAATGGATTCAGGTATTTCTCTAATTTTTTTTTCTAGATAAGATGAATAATTAACATGACGCTGAAGATGGTTTAGAATCTCTTTTTTCCTATAACCTTGATAAGCAGATCTTGTTTTCGTGCATTCGTTTGTATTTAATCTATTTAAATAATTCTTTTTATTTATTTTGGTGCTCATTGCTTTATCCTCTTCAATTGGAAAAAAAACTTATTCGCACATAGAATTAAATTAATCTACACCGAGAGTACTGGGTGATAATCAGTTATTCTTCGTTGGATTTGTCCATTTATCTTTAAAAAGGGTTCTGCCCGCTTAAGAACCACTCCCATTGCTTTTAATTGAGCGCGTGTATTAATGGTTTGATGGTGCGCTCTCATCTGCATAATGCGATTGGCAGATTGTAATCCAATACCTGGAACTTTTAATAATTCATCCTTTGGAGCGGTATTAGGATCCACCTTGGTCTTCTCTCCGAAATATTTTAGAGCTAAATGAATTTTAGGATCACCCAATGGCAGGTTGTTTTCGTCGGTGAGAATCTCCTTTATATCGCGTATACGAAAATCATAAAGACGAAGAAGCCAGTCTGTTTGATATAATCGATGTTCTCTGTCTAAGGGAGTTGGTCTTAATCGTTCAAGAGGTGTGCCGTTTATTGGATAAAATGCTGAAAAATAACCCCGACGAAGATTAATCTCACGATATTCCCAATCCAAACGCTTTAGCACATCCCAATCTGATTCTTCACTGGCACCTAAAACAAATTGGGTAGTTTGACCTGTATTAAGAATGGGGGCGTTATCCCATCTAATTTTGTTATAACCTGTTGCTTTTCGCTCAAATCCAAGTTCATCTATCCAACCTTTATTTGAATTCGAAGTAGGATTTTTATTGAATGAATTTTGTCTAAATGATTCCTCTATTGGATTATAAATTGCTGAAGGAAGTTTAATTCTTTGATCTTCTTGTAAATCGCGGATTTCTTTCATAACTTCTTCATTATGTTTATATCTGATACTTCTAATCCATTTTTGGCGTTGGATGATATCACTATTAAAATTCTTTTGATTAGCGATCGCATTCAAGTGTTCTTTAGTTGGTGCTTCTACATTAATTGAAATCCTATCAACCAATTTTACAGCTTCCTTTAAAAGATAATAACTCGTTCCAGGAAGACATTTAAAATGAATATAGCCTTGAAATCCATATTTAAAACGCAAAAGTTTTACTGTTTCTAGCATTTTCTTGGTTGTTTCATCCGCATCACCATAAACTCCAGAACTTAAAAAGAGACCTTCCAATACATTCATTGTATATAATTTAATAAATACTTTCGCATATTCTTCAGGAGTAAATTCCATTCGCTGTTTACAAACGTTATTGAAGCAATACTGACAGTTATATATGCATTTATTTGTAAAAAGAACTTTAAATAGAGAAACACACCTGCCATCCGGAGTGTATGAATGACAAATCCCTGAAGAAATGGTAGAACCAAATGTGTTTTTTGAAGATTTAATGTTAGAAAACAAATTCGGGGCAATTTCACTGCGATTTCCTGCAGTACTGGCACATACATCCCATTTTCCATTTTCACCTAATACACGAATTTTTTCCAATATTGTTGGCATTATCTTTAAATCCTCAAGCTATTTTCTCGATGACTTCAAATTCTTAAGATAGATTAAGATATTTCTCTAATTTCTAACAATAAATATGTCCATTTCTGCATTCTATCATATAAAAGTGGACACCCCTTTCATTTCATTAATTTCATTAATTGGAATAGTGCGAATAAGTTTTCAGGAAAGATGTTCCATAGATATGATCTGCATATTGACTCCATAATAACTGTGTTCAAAGGGTTTGATCTATGAAAAATAAACTAAGGAATGAAAATGTGTCTTTTCATTCTATGGAGTGTGTGAAATCATGGGAACAACATCAGTGGATCAAAGATCCTCAAAGCCAGTCTACATTCGCAAATTAGATCTGCAAGATCAACGAGATCTTAAGCAAATTAGCGATAATTTGGCAAAAAATCGAATTCTCTTTGTACAAACAAAAAAATTCTTTGAGCATCATCAAAACGATCTAATTACTCTTAAAAATACAATGAATCAATTAAAACAGATATGTTTACATCACGGAGGATCTATTGGTCGAGTCGGAGATGATATTTTAGTGTTAACTCCAAATCCAAATATAAAATTATATTAATATTTTATACTGTAGATGTGAGAAATAATATTTAAGATTTTGAAACAAATTTTCTTACTATTTTTATATAGAAATCCTGGAATTCTTAAAGATTTAAAAATCGTGAAAAAAAATTATAATTAATGCTTTTTAGTATGTTTTCCTTTGACTTTTCTTAAAAACATTTCTTTACGTCCATTTCGGGCTTTCTGTCCATTGGCTGCTCTAATTTTAACATTCCAATTATAAGTTCGCAATCGTGATGTCTTTCCAAAACCACAGCTCGCACAATATCCTAATCTTTTATGATAACTGTGACTTCCACATCGACGACACATTTTATGAGTTGAAGCCTTATTATGTTTTCCAAATGATGGTGTTCCTTTTCCCATAAGTTGTCACCGTGAATATTTTGATTTTTAGGTAGTTGATAAGTTGATAATTGAGTCGCCCCGCAAAAGCAGGTTGGCATAGGTTTCTTTTTCGATCAATTCGCCCGTTTCTTCATTTTTTTGATATTCGGTAGCATTACTTAGCAGGATATTGGAATATTGATCCACTGATTCGAGAGTACCGGTGAGAAATGTTTGATATAATCGAATTCGAATCTTTACTAGTTTGCCATACAAGGTTTTAAAATGTAAATGAAGAGATGGGTTTCTCATGTGATCTTCAACTAAGCATTACAAAGTGAGATTTAATTTATTTTTTTTGGTTTGAATGCACCCAACTGAAAAATCATAACTTTTTTGAATGATGGAAGCACTTTGTAAGAAAAAATCGATAACAAGCCAACAAATTTATTTAAATCATGGAATTTTTTAATCTTAGAATCTGAAAACTCCCAAATTAAAAAAAGTAAAAAAAAACAATTGAATTATTCATGAATTTTCCGTAATCTATGCGAAAATACGTAAATTCCAACAATCAAAAGTGGTAATGCAAACATAACAACCGCAATTTGTCCTGGTTTAATTCCTACAATTTTTTCTGGAATTCCTCCACCTTGACCTGAAATTGGAGGTTCTGTAGGTCTGTGTGAAATGAAAAATAAGCTATCATTTTCTCTGTAAGCCATTCCAAATTGTTCACCTCTTTCATCAAAAACACCAAATGCAAAATCAGAAATAGGCTCATCTGATTGGTAATGCCATAGTAACCGACTTGTTTGACCATCAATTACGTTCCAATAATTATAGTTAATAAAGGATAAATCTTTATAACCATCATTATTATGGTCTGCAATCATGATTTCAGTATTTTTTTCTCTGAGTATTAAGGGTGCATTAAAAATCCATGCATAATCATCTGTAGATGTTGCAGAATCTTCAAAGGCAACTACACCAATTTGATCTACATAAACAACCAATTCTTCTCTGGAGTCATTTAAGTAAATATCGCCCATTTTCATTTGAACTGCATTTCCTGTCCCAAAACCTAAGGATAATATTGAACTCCCGCTGTTAATATCCCACACTACAACTGTATCGATTGAATTTGATGTTACCACTTCAGTTAAGCCATCACCGTTGATATCACCGCTAATAAAGTCATAAACATAAGGTGCATAATATATATGATGAGCTCGTTTTCCATCGTTTCCATTAAATACATCAATATATGAAAAATAACCGGCGATTGCCACATCAAAAGTAACTAAACTGGAGGAGTGAATTGAAAGTATTTTACTTCCAACAGTTGAGAAATCTGTTTCACTTCGATAAAGAAATTTCCCAAGCGAATCATACCATTCTATGGTTCCATTATCAACTCCTTCAGATTTTTCATATAGTATCGCTAATTCTTCTCCATCATAAGCATTATTGAAATCTGCAATTAAAACATCCTTAGGTACATAATTTTCTTCAGGCTTAATTTCAAATAACATCGTATTATCTTCAATACTATAGACTTCAATCAGATTATTTGCATAAACAACAACAATTTCTTTATATTCTGTGTGATTATTTATATCACCAAAACGAACAAAGAATATGTCATCGCTGAAATTCTTTTCCCAAATAATATTTCGAGATAAATAATCCCATACTACTAAATGTTTTCCATCTTCAAGCCAAATTGCTTCGTCTACTCCATCTGGCTTGATGTCTGCGCTCCAAACTTCTATGTTATTTGAATTTAGTTTTACTGAATAATCTAATGCACGTTCAATGAATGCTGGCGTTTGTTCAGTCAGATTTAATATATATGAATCGAATTGATGAATCAATCCTACATTATCCCAAGCTGTTGGAAATGACTTGTTTGTATTAATTTTGGATAAACATTCGAGTCCATCATATTGATCTCCTGTGAAATTGAACCAAATCATATTTCCGCTTAAACCATCTACAGCAATGACAAATCCGTCTTCTGTAACTAAAGCAATATCAAGTAAACCATCATCTTGGAAATGACCAATATCAATATCTTTTACTTTTCCTGAAGATGGACTGTAATGCCATTTGGTTTGTCGTGCAACAATGTCTTCCATGAAGATTCCATTATCTACTGTTTCAATAAGCACCTCTAAATCATCATCATTATCGAAATTAGCTAAGAACATGTTATTTTGAATTTCACCATAATAAGTAGAGTTGTAAATTATTGTGTCATCAAATGGATCAACAATTCGCAAGCAATCATCACCAATAATCAGTTCTTCCAGATTATCATCATCAATATCTAAATGTAATATAGGAACGGACCAATATGAAGGATTATTTGAAATTATATTTTGGGCACTTTCATACAAGATAGATCCATTGAGTGGATTAATTACTCTGAGAATTCCTTGAGAGTTTCCATATGCCAAAGATAAATTAGTTGTTGACATGAAATATCCTAATTCAGCGGAATAAACAGAACCTGATCCACCATCATTTAAATCATATTCTGCAGTGAAGTTTCCTTGATAATCTAAAATTGTAAGCCATCCTGCATTATCACAGTATAGAACCTCAGGCATTCCTAAATTGTCAATATTTCCTACTCTAATAACTTCGATATCTCCACCTCCACTACCACCTGAATTGGATCGATTCCATAATTGGATTCCTGTTTTTATATCCACTACATAGATATATCCATTTTCTTTTGCAAATAAAATCTCAGGTGTCGAATCATTTGTAATATCTGCTAATATGAGTGATTTTGAATATCCTGAACCATATAATTCACTCCAAACTTCATCACCTGTCTCATCAATCAATTTCAAGCGTCCACTTAGATAATCAATAACTATCATTTCATCATTTCCATCATGATCATAGTCATATGATACCATATTCTGAGCTTTTGCATAGATTCCAATATCTTTCGACCATAATTCTTTAGACTGGATCATTCTAATCTTTTCTGAAGTCGGATTCGGATATTCCATTAAATATACATTACCTCGTTTTGTTGAGATTCCAATTTCTTCCCACCCATTACCATTTGTATCATAAATTGTAATTCCCGTAAACTCATTTTTGAAAGGATTAGAAAGCCAAACTTGCGAATATTCCATAAAACCTGTTCCATCTGTCGAAGAATCCAATTCATATACAGCAACTTGTGAATCCCAACCAACAGCTATTTCCCTCCTTCCATCATTATCTGTGTCACCAACAGCTAAATCGACAACTCCTTCTAAATCATTCATTATCCAATCGGATTGAAGATTTGTTCCGTAATATGGAATACACAATGGATAATCTCCTTTTATTATAGTATATGTTCCAACTATTTCTGCAGCTGAAAATGCATAAGCATAACCAAATCCTTCTCCATCAATACCTACAATTGTTGGTGATTGAACAATTGGTGCAGTTAAAGAAACACGACCTAAATTTGGATTATCAAATTCCCACACGATTTGATTTGGATTCACAGATTCAATCATATGCAATTCATCACTGATATCACTAACTGTCTTCTGTTTATGCCAAGAAAATCCTTTATTTGTTGAACCTACCATTCCAAGCCGCTTATCAAATTCAACACCTTCAGATTCATAAATTATTGCAACACTTCCTTCTGGATTACGAAGATAATCAATATCTGGATAAAGCTCATTCACATTCGATGTTGTTGCTTGATGAAGGGTCGCTTTAGAATAATTAAAATTGTTATCTAAAGTCATAGTCCATATATCAAAATCTGGTTTGGATATCCAATCATTAATCGCAGAAAATGCCAAAATAAATTCGCCGCTTTCTAGTTTTGTAATCGCACAAGAATGAATGCTTAATCCTGTATAGTCTGGATAATTCATCCAACTTAAAATTGCTCCTGAAGATAAATCTTTTGGACGTAATGAATATGCTAATCTATTGTCTTTAATATAGAGAACTCCAATTGTATTATCATCATATTCGAAGATTTTTGGCATTTGACGATCAATTCCAACACCAATAGAAGACATTGCAAAAGGATTTCCCCAACCGACTCCAAATTGATATTTTGCTGCCCATAATTGTCCATTTCCCGAACTATCAACAGCTACCCACGCTGCATACAATTCATCATCATTAAATATAGAAATTGAAGGTTGGATTTCTGAGTCTAAATTATTCATATAACTCGGATCAGAAATCATGAGGCCACCTTTAAACCAAAAATTTGAAGACTTAAAATAAATTTTCCACCATATTCTACTTTTAATTGAAGTCATCCAATAATCATCTGGTCCTTGCTGATACAAACTAGTACCATTTGAATATACCTGGAACATGTAATCTGCGTATTGTCCCTTTCCATTCGCCAAATCCATCCTTCCACGATCCACCAATACTGTATAAGGATAATCTACACCTGGATACAGCATATTTTTGGGTTCAATAATAGGATAATTTGGATTGCTTGTGACATATTCTGTTTTCATGTAATCAGAATCGGTTCCTGGAATCCATTCCCATACATCAAAGCCTTGTGAATGACCTATGATTATTTCCTGTGATGAATCATAATCTTGATCATCAAGAGTAAGTGTTGTAATAGGATTCCATTGAACAACTTCTTGGGGAGCTTCCCAGACAGAATAAAATGTTCCACCTTGACATTCGTAAATATAAACAAAGCCATCTTGATGGTTGTATCGTTTATCCAGAATGCCTCCTATGATCAATTCTTTATATCCATCTTCATCAGTGTCACCAGTTGTGATTGCATTTATTACAGCATATTTGAAATCAGTTCCTCCATTGGGGTTCCCGATCAAAGCATAGCGTCCTTCAATATTATTATTTGTAACAAAATATCCATCTTCAAGACAGTGAACATAATTATCTTGTTCTATATTTAAAACAAATAAGAACGGTCCCGCTGCTACAATTAATTCTGACTTTCCATTGTAATCTAAGTCATTTCCATAAGATATTGCTGTAATTGTTTCACTTTCAAGTTGTTCCCAAGCAAATGCACCGTTGAATGATGATTGGCGTAAATCTATTGTATTGATATAATTCAACTGATCTCCACCAAATAAATCTGCATCCTCAAATATATGGATCTGTAAATCTGTAGCAACTAATACTTCTTTTAATCCGTCTCCATCTAAATCAACATCTGCTAATAAATACTCTGCATGATCCCATATCCGTCTCGTAAATTCTCCGGATATACCTTCTAATTCTTCATAAAGATAAGGGCTTTCTGTAGAATTCTCTTCATGCAATAGGTCTGGGGATTGATACATTCTTTTATAAGTATTATTCAACAAGTTCTCAAAAGCATACATATTGTTATCATAATCACCAACAATAAGTTCTCCTTTACCATCACCATCCAAATCTGCTGAAGCAATGCTCAAACTCCAATCTTTCAAATCAAAATCATTATTCCATGATTCTCTTACATGGAATCCAAGATTTGCAATTCCTTCGTCTTCTAATCCAATCAAACTGAAATCCATTCGAGAAACTAATGGATATGTTGCAACCAAATAAGAATCAATCGCATTGTATTCAGGTTCCGTCCATTGAAATTTTCCGGTTAAATTATTATAAAAGATTAAATGCACATCAGATTTTGGCTCAATTCCATATAAATTATAGGAATAATCTGGGAAATATCCTTCACCGATTGGAACTATTCTGGCATCTGTTAAATTCATAAGCTTGATATTAGTCTCGGGATTATAATTTGTCAAAATCGTTTTATCTTGATACCATTCTGGAATTTCATTGTCTCCATTATTAATAAAAATAGTGGCACCATAAGAATTGGCATAATTAAGAATCAAGTCTTCTACACCATCTTTATTAATATCATAGACATCAGGTTGACCCCAACCGTAAGAATTCATTTCTTGGTTGATCTGGTCAAAATATCCAGGCACTAGTGTAAAATTGAGTGTTCCTGTTTCTTCCATTTCAGATTTAGCTAAGTATATCTGTCCTATTGATAAAATCATATCTTGATCTCCATCTCCATCATAATCATAGAATGTCATTTTTGGAGTTGTTCGAGTATTACTAACCAATGTCGTCAATTCACCAGTTGTGTCGCAAGAAATCAAATTAAAAGTATTTTCAGGGAGAAAATCTACTTCAGATTGAATTCTATAGGAAAATACAATATTCCCTGAAGGATCATTATTAAATGTTCCTACAGGATCAATATTCGGATTAAATACACCGACAGCTAAAGCAGGTGTTAATAATCCTCCAAACTTAAATGGTGCTATGGAAGAGTATAACCAATCATTACTTCTAATATATTCATTTAAAACTTCTAAATGTAAAACTTGATCGGTATCATTAGCACCAAGATTATTCCGTACATCTATCCTTGCATTACGGGTTCCTAAAATAATTCCCTTTTTACCATCATTCACACCATATGGATCCCAATTAACAATTGACCAGGTGTTATAATCTCCAGGTATGGGTAATATTGGATATGGTGATTCAACTGGAGTAGTTTTAAATATAGGAATATCAGTCTGTGAATTAATATGAACAAGATCCCATATACCAGTTTTCATTGTATATCTATCATCTTCACCAGAATCCCATAAGATCTTATATTGATTTGTTCCTGTATCATAGCCTACAACAATGTATTTTCCATAAACTGTTCCAATTATTATTTTATCCAATTCTGTTTCATCATTTAAAAATTTCATTCCATTTGTTCGCATTGGTCCAATTTCTACACTTAATGCATCCGTAAGCAAATTGTAAACATTTGTTAATTCTAAAGAATTGATAATGAAAGATCCGTTATTGAAAACAGAAATTTTTGCATATCGGAACCAATCCCACTCTCGACTATGTAATTCCGAATCTACATCAATCAACAAACGATTACTTATCATTGAAAAATGAGTTGGATCAATTTGAATGAAATCTCCTCCATTTTGGGATATTGAAAAGTTAAAATAGTTCGCAATATCAGTAGGTACACTGGATTGAAATTGAATAATTATATCCGCAGCACTATTTGCACTTCCAGTTCCTTCTTCATCTAACCCAAAATCAACTATTGCTGTTGCATTATCAATATCAGCCGAAGAAGCGTCAAATGTTGTATAATTACCATCTGGTGGACCTGCTAACCCTGTATTATATGGATAAGCATCCGCATCAGGAAGGAAAATTCCTAATCCTCCATTCCAAACATAATTAATTGGTTCATCTACAATTAAGCTTGCATTAACTGGGTCGTGATATGTAACGTTATTTGCTGATATAACTCGATCGACATAATAATCTAAACCCCAGTATCCAAAAGTCTCCCATTCTTTGTAATCTTTACCGATTTTTTGATATATATAGGTTTGACGAGCATTATCCCAATCTAACAAGAATAATCCTTGACCTTGTGCAATGATTGCTAGTTCTGGCCCGGGATCTCCATCTAATTCACCAATATCCATAGAAATAATTGGAGTCCAAGTGTAATTTTCGCTAGTCCACCGTAATGCATAATGATTATCACTGATCAAAGGGAAGGGTTGTCCATTTAAATAAGTGACTAAACCATCATTTTCAAAAACATAAATTTTTCCAGAACGAGTTCCAACGACTATTTCAGGCAATCCATTATAGTTTGTATCTCCTGTTTCAAGAGAATAGATTTTTTCATCCATTGGATAAGCAAACACTTGATCATATGTTATCCAATGCTCTTCGCTGAATGGATAGTTTGAATGATTAGAATATTCATACAAAAATAATCCATCCCATGTTCCTGCCACTATATCAGGTCGATAATCGCGATCTACATCATCAACTTTCAAAGCAAAGACTCTAAAGTGAGATTCAGAGACCCATACAAGTTCAAACATATTTTCTGTATTTGTATATGGATCGTAAATGTGATTTTGTTCAAAAACATAAATATGTCCATCAGAACTGCCTACAATTACTTCAAGAAAATCGTTTAAATCTGTATCTCCAAAATCAACACACATTATATCTGATTGAATGATGTCGCTGCCAGCGTCCCATACTTTATCGAATTTTCCTGTTTCGACATTTTGACGGTAAATATGGATTTCATTGTCATACAAATAACCTCCACCTACTGCCAAAAATCCTGTTGATTCATCATAAGCAATGGCATGTACTGCAGCTTGAGATTTCCAAGGTTCAAAAATTGTATTATAGTCATTTTTACGATCTGTCAAAACATCTCCTATATCTACATCAGATGGAAAAACGGGATTTTCACTGCTGAGTAAATTAGTTACTGCAGGCTTAATTGAATCGGGTAAATCATCGAATCCATTAGTAACTGTATATTCTGAAAAATCATCATTACTCGTTTGTTGTAAGGCTGATTTGTCTGAAAAATTAACCCAAATAAATGGTAAACTAATAAACATATTTACCATTAAAAATGTAATAATTACAATTGATTTTTCCTGCTTATCAAAACTTTTCATTTATTATTTCCCTCCCTTCTTTTTCTTGATTAAAATAAATATCAGTAAGGCAAGCCCGATTGTTCCACCACTGCTTAAACCTCCTATTAGAACCCAATTTGGTGCATTTCCACTATGTACTGTAAACTGTACATATGCTTTATACAGGGTTCCGTTTACTCCACGACCGTAAACTTCCATTTCAGTTGGTCCTGGTTGCCATGTTACGTTCTTATCTTGCCATAATTGACTTCCTACATCATATTGACAAGAAATATTACTTGACCACTCAGTATTATTTGATCCTTTATAACGATACCACACTTCTTGCATTGCTGTTAGGTTAGCAACTTCAACTGGTGTATTTTGATAAACCTTCTTATCACTACGAGGTTGCAAAATAACCAAATTGAGATTACCCTTTAGGAGGGCTAAAGCTTCGTTAAATTGACTTTTATTGGTAAATACAAGCGGATCAGTTCCTACTGTAATTTCAATACCATCACTGTAGCCGTCATTGTCGGTGTCGGATTTCTTAGGGTCTGTTCCAAAAGTGTAATATTCGTCTCCATCTAACAATCCATCAAAATCTGAATCTGGATTGAATATTCCCCCTCTATATACCCTTTGGGTTCCTATATAAAATTCCATTCCATCAGAAAGACCGTCTAAATCACTATCAAATTCATCGCCGTCCAGTACACCATCCGGAATCAAATCTGTTGAATCAGGATCTAAAGGATCACTTCCATATAAGTAAACTTCTGCACCATCAGGTAAATAATCATCATCACTATCCCAATCGTTTGGATCTGTACCGTATTTTGCAGCAATCCTTGGTACACTTCCATCTCCTGTCGAAGCACTTGGCTGACTTAAAGACATAGGCACAAGTAATTCTTCATAATCAAGTAATCCATCACCATCAGTATCATTGGTCAAAGCACTGGTGTTATAGACCATAATTTCATCGTAGTCACTCAAAGTATCATTATCTGTATCCACAAGCGTAGGTGAAGTCGTATATGTGATTACCTCTTCATAATCATTTAATCCATCACCATCAGTATCAGCTAAAGATGGGCTTGTATTATAAGGAAGCGTATATGTCAATGAAACAAATGGATAGATTATCTGTGATACATTCTTCATTAACAACTCTGATCCATCTGCAAAACCATCATTATCAGTATCTTTTGCTAAAGGATTTAATGTGAAATTCATAGGTGCCCATGGAATAATGCCCGAACTTAAATATAATTCGATAGAATCGCTCAAACCATCAAAATCAGTGTCTGGTTTGGTGGGATCTGTTCCGTAGTACATAATCTCGTCATAGTCACTCATCGACCATGTCATTTCGCCTTGTGCATTAGGTTCGGTTATTGAATCCATGTCGGTATCCCAATTCAAAGGATCTGTATCATACAATATGATCTCTTCCCCATCAGAAAGACCATCACCGTCAGAATCGTATTCAAATGGGTTTGTGTAGTAAATCATGAATTCCTCAAAATCTGTAAGGCCATCATTATCTGAGTCATCATCCATTGGATCAGAACCGTAACGTAATACTTCTGCGCCATCTAGAAGTCGATCACCATCAGAATCATCACATAATGGATTTGAATGCCAAATATAAACTTCTTCCCCATCACTCAAACCATCGAAATCAGAATCAGGTAAAAGAGGGTTAGTGTGAAATACATAAAACTCAATTCCGTCGGGAATCATGTCCAAATCTGTGTCTGCGCAACGAGGATCTGTGCCGAGAAGGATTTCGTGCATATCAAGAAGTTCGTCATCATCAGTATCAGGATCAAGCGGATTTGTATGATTGGAGAATTGGTTAAGCACCCCTTCTAAACCATCCAATAGTCCATCATCATCGCTATCACCATCAGTTGGATCAGTTGGAGGTGTTTGTGCCAATTCATAGCCGTCTGAATTTATCCATGCTCCTGGTTGCGGTGTACGATCAGTAATTCCTGTGTCGCCGTCAGTATCTGGGTTGCATGGATTTGTAATTACATGTTTCCATTCAGGTTCTCCTTCTTCATCAAAAACAATTATATCAAAACCCCTAACTTCCGCACCGTCATTCATGTCCTTTAAAAAGGTTAAGGCTTGCGTGTCAATGGCTCCATTGTAAAGCTGTAGATAGGAATCATCATCTGTATCAGCGTCCAATGGGTGAGTATAACCATTAAAATAGATCAGGGGATTGGGATCTGAGCTTGATTCATTATACAGCGCGCTATTTCCGTAGTATGGTCCCATAGGTCCTTCTTCTCCGTCCAACAATCCGTCTCCATCTGTGTCCTTATTTAATGGATCAGTGTGGTCATTGTAACTTATTCCTCCGATTATAACTTCTTCAACAGTTGTTGTTACATTGCTGATGTCCCATCTTGTATAAACTTCAAAGGAATCTGACAAACGGTCTCCATCAGTATCTTGAGATAGTGGATCAGTAAAATATATTTTCACTTCTTCGTAATCTGATAATTTATCATAGTCCGAATCTTGTACTAGTGGATTGGTTCCCAATTCCCATTCTTCTCCATCAAGTAATCCATCTCCATCAGTATCGGGATTAGTTGCATCAGTATTCATAGTTTTTACTTCTAATTTGTCGTTTGCACCGTCCCCATCTGTATCGGGGTTATTAGGGTCTAAACCTGGTATATCTGCTTCGTAATCATCTCCCAACCCATCTCCATCTGAGTCAAAACCGACTCCAGATTTTTCATATTCTGGATCACCTTTATTGGGTGATAAATCCCACGGACCTCCAGGTTCCCAAGTCCATGTTTTGGTTGTTGTTGAAAACAGGAATTTGAGTTCGATTTTGAAGGTTAGAACCAACCGCAGCGTGATTTTCATGGGTGCTGCCGCGGCGAAATCTTGGAAGAAAGTAAGAATTATTTCCAAAGAGCCTATTAACTTGATACCAACGATCAGCAGATCTATACCGATCGTTACCGCACACCCGAGCGTAAGTACCACAGTTAGGGTTGATACCTCGGGTTGGGTTGCCGAGCCGGCCTTTTTTACGATATCAAGACTTAGCCCAATCCAAACTCTGACGTTAATACTATCAAGACCTAAAAATTCTGAAACAGCACTTAACGCACCGCCACCAACTCCGCCTGTTAAGAAATCGAGTAATGTGAATGTTTTTCCGAGTTCAATTTTGATACCGAATGCCCACTCAACGACATGGAAGAAATCTTCCCATTCAAAAATGCCCCCTTTAAACGTAAATAGATTCATTACGAATTTCGCATATCCAGAAAAACTTAGCTCCAGACCGAGAGATTCGAGCAAGTATTTCATGAATGAATTGGATTCACTGTCCATTCCTGAAACGCCCAATTCAGCATAGAATTGCGGGCTAATTTCAAACATAGAAAAGATGGTCTTGAAGAAATCATCTACATTATCGAGAGAAAAGGTGGAACGTGCATCAAGAATCATACTTTTTACCAATTCAAGCAGTGGGGTTGCGTCGATATTAAAGTTAGCTTGGATACCCAAATCTATTTTTAGATCAAATAAACTCCAATCACCGAGTCCAATAGGTATTTTCCCGTGATAACCTAAGAGATCCCCTGTTCCACCTAAAATGCCCATTAATGAAGATTCGATATCATTTAAGATAGGTTCTAAAAGACCGCCGACCCAATCGAGTATTTTTCCTACCATCCAATCCAAGCCATCTGTGAAAAGACCCTTTAAATTCATAGCCATATTTAAGAATGTTGATAAAGTTTCTTGAGCGGATGAATCTAAGAATGAAGACGCACTATCAATTATTTGCTGCACAACTTCTACGGGATTGGGTGCTGTATCTAAAGTTAATCCGAATTGTTCGGGGAAGAATGTTTGGAAAAGTTTGAAGAGAGCATCCAGTGGAATTTCATCAAAAGGTGGAATTAAGGTGATTATTGAGCCTACTGACATCCAAATGGCTTTTAAAACACCAGTAAAGGATTTTCCTTTAACTGCATCGACTACACTCATTATTCCGCTGGTAATTTGTCCAAAAGTTTCAATTATTGTATCAACATCAGGTAATCCATCTAATACATCATCAGAATCTATGTAATCCAATACAGTTTCAATGAGCTCTGGGATCGCTTGCATTAAGTTTTCTGTGGAAAAGAGATCAGCAGGTAGCATTTGCTTTAATCCTTCAGAATTTGTCAAATGTCCGATAATTCCCAAGATAGGTTTTACTAAATTATTGATTGCCCCTTTAAGGGTATTTGCTAAACCACTATCCATATTTAGATAATCGATAATTTCTTCAGCTAAATCAAAAATATTGGGTAATTCGGCAGGATTGAATCCATCATTATAAATTCCGCAAATCATGGTCATTATATTTGCAAATAGTTGTTTTGTTTCTGTAGAAACTTTACTTGCAAGTGATTCGGATAATGTATTAATTACATGGTCTTTAAAGTTAGATATGCTGCTAAATGCACCTTCTTTATAATTTTGAACGATTTTCATTATTTTCTGAGCTAACTTCTCTACATCGCCTTGAATATCCTCTGAATCTATGAAAATCAAGATTGCCTCTTTCAAAACATCAATCACAGATTCAACAGTAAAACTATCTGCTAAATCTACAACCTTAAATGCAAGTTTGAGAACTTTTCCGATTTTTTCTAATCCGTCGATTTGCAGTGAGTCTAAAGTACCAAGCACAGCTTGCATGACTGGACCAGTAATTGTTTCAATTAGAGTGTCTGTATCAAAACTGACTAAGAATGAAACAGTTGATTTGATAAATGGCACAAATTTATCTACTAAATCTGTTGCGGTGCTTTGAGAAAGTCCTAAACTCGAGACTAATGTTTTATTTAAAATTCCTTTCATTACATTTCCACTGAAAAAGCCAACCATTGCATCAAATACGCTTTTTCCTTCGTTTACAACTGCATCTATTTCATTCCATAGATCTTCACCAACATTTAAAACAGTACCTACAATTTCATTGACTGAATCTGGTAGAACGGCTTGCAAGACAGCATTTAGAAGATCGAAAATAACTTGTGAAATGTCATCGATTCCCCCTCTAAGGTTGAATAAGGCCTTGGTGAAAATTTCTAAAAATGGTTTTAATTCTTCAATGAAGGGAAATTCATTGCTAAGAATGTCCAAGAGGGTTTTTAATGCACTTTCTGCGCTGAAATCACTTACCAAACCTATAATTTGTTGGATTTGGCCAAAAGAATCTTTTATTGTTTCCATAACTGAACTAGGGATCGAGAGTACGCTTCCCCCTTCTCCTGCTAAAAGAGGGAGTAAAATATCGATTATTTCTCCAATAGGTCCATTCAATCCCGACAAAAAGGGAATTTCACCCAAAATAAAATCACCTTCATCCAATTCCGATTGTGGTGAAAGTTTTATTGTTGGTTGGAATGTTTCATCTATTTCGTTTGGAGGGATTTCAGTTAAACTTCCATTTTCTTCTTTATGATAATATGTCGATTCAATCTGAGGGGCATGTCTTTTATACATTTCGTCGGTTCGTATCTGTCGATCTACTTCATCGATTTGTCCAATAGGTTTTACTGGCTGAAAATTTACTTGTATGAAGGTATTAAAATTATCTGCATACAATTTCGTAGCCATTAAAGTTAAATCCACAGCTGTGGCATTATATTCTGGTTCAATTTGTGCTCGTTGATTTGCTAATTCTGAAACTGTCCAAATATCATATAGGACCAATAATAGTAAATCAATTTGGTCTGCTTGACTGGAATAGAGAAAATCTACACCCTCTTCTTCTCCATTGGGAATGATTTTCTCTAAGGAAAGTGTATTTCCCATTCCAACTACATGTTTTGTTTCTTGGTGAAGGGCTAAAATTCCGTAATATTCTTGCCATGGTATAAAATTTTCTCCAATAAACATACCTGTAAGGTTTGCCTTGAAGGCATAAATGGCAATCCAAGGTTGATCTTCCAATTTTGATTGAATATCATCCTTAGAATTAACCGGAATAAGATTTAAATTGTAAATGCGGTAATTTAGGATTTCGTAAACCGATTTTCCTAAATACTTCATATCTTCATTACTTGGATCATAAAACACATAAACCCAATCAAGTTTCAATTCTTTCTTTGCTTTTACTGTGTCTGATTGCTCTACATTTGTCAGTTGTGTTCCTATTGCTGCAACTTGTGGTGCAATATTACACAACATGGATGCAATAAGAACAATGCTTAAAATTTGTTTTTTTAGCTTGAGATTTTTAATAAAGGATTCCCCCTTTTTAGTCCATTTCAATAAATCTTCCCAAAAATTGTAATTGAGATGCAAAAATTATTGAATGGCTCATAATTCTAATTACAAATATGTGAACGATATATTGTTTTTCACATATAATAATGTTTCGGAGAGATGCTCTAAAAAAGAATATCGTAGATTGCATCTATAACAGATATTTGAATTTCATTCTTAAATTACTGAAATGAAAATCATTTCAGCTTATTATATTTCTGGATTAACAGAACGTTTGGATGCAAAATCTTAAAGAAATTTTGAATTTTATCATTTATCTGGATTTTACAACATTTCAATAAAACAAATTATTTTAATCTTGTTTCTATGAAAGAATTTTTCAGTGCGAATAAGTTTAAGAAAATGCGCTTTTTTAATTCAATCAAATTTTAAAAAACTAAAAAAAAAATTGTCTGAACATACTAGCACCAAACTTACTCGCACAATTCATCATCATTTCTTAAGTCTGCTTTAAATATTGATATAAGTGCTAGCTTTTAAACGATTTCGAAAAATTCCAAATCGGATCGGACAATGAATGGATACATTTAATTACCTTACCAGTATTCATCGATTCTATCTCTTCACTTGAATATAGTGCCTCGCCAACTGATAAGATACGACCATGTTGTGGATCTTCAATTAAAACAATATCACCTGGATGAATTCCATCTGATATTTCGATTATTCCAGGACGCATTACATCGGCTCCTTTGGACATAAATTTCACCGCTCCTTGATCTACCTTTACTCTGGGATAGGGAAGATCCTGTTTAGTTAAGTAACTCAACAAAGGGATGAATTTTCCTTCTCTATGCCAAAAAGTTAATAACCCATTTATTGCATACAACTCTTGATTAGCATCTAACTTTATCCATTCTACTTTCTTTTTCGGACTTATCACTGAGGAAACGATCTCTGAACTTAAACCCAGTTGATTCTGCAGTAACTGAATCAGTTTTTTGATGTCTTTTGATTTCAATAAATGCCGTTGATGAATTTTTAGGGGTTGCACCATTTTTTTTCTCCGTAAAATATCTCGTTAAATCTTCTTTTGAATATTCTTATAAATTTTCTGTTTATTTTTTAGCTTGATCTTCGTTAGATTTTGTTTGATCTTCATCTGATATTCTCTTAGTGCGAATAAGTTTTTCTTTAAATTTCCTTGTATATCTTCTGCATTATCACTAAGAAAAATTTATGGTTTAGGATATCCCAGTGCATAGACATGCGGATATTTTGCTGGTTCCATCAAAGAACGATGTCCAATAAAGGTCGGAACGTCAGTTTGTGCAATAATTTCTTTAAATTCAGGCCAGTCTGTGGGAACAATTAATAAATCAACATCTTCGATACAACCTTTTGCTTCAATTTGATATTGAACTTCAGTAATGCGATTGGATTCTAACCATTTCTTAGCCATTGGTATTCCTTGAGGGCAATATGCTTTGATCTCACAACCACGAGAAACTAAAAAGGCAATAATTCGTAATGCAGGAGATTCTCTGGTATCATCAGTTGAAGGTTTAAAAGATAATCCTAATATTCCTACTTTCTTTCTACGAATAGGCCCTACAACCTTCTCTGCTAAATCTATTAATTTCAGATATTGATTATGATTTGTTTGAACAACTTGTTCTAAAATTCTAAATGGAGAATGGTTTACTTGACCTGCATGAACAATTGCGTTTACATCCTTTGGAAAACAACTACCTCCATAACCAGGGCCGTTACGAAGAAACATTGGGCTAATTCTTTTGTCTGCTCCAATTGCTTCTAGTACTTCTTTTGCATCAATTCCAACTGCTTCGCAGAAATTTGCCCATTCATTTGCAAATGTAATTTTCATCGCTAAAAATGAATTTTTTGCATACTTAATTGCTTCTGCTGCATTTATTCCAACATATGTAATTTTCTCTTCAGCTGCCCATGAATACATTTCTCTAAGTGTTTGTTTGGTTTTTTCATCTTGACTGCCGATAACGATACTATCTGGTTTAATACTGTCAAACCAAGCCACACCTTCGCGCAAAAATTCTGGATTCATACCGATTCCAAAATCTACTCCTGCTTTTTTCCCAGAATATTCTTCAATTAAAGGTTTTACTAATTTTAGAGTTGTTCCAGGAACAACAGTAGATTTTACAACAACAATATGATATTGATTTTTATTTTTTAGTGCTTTTCCTATATCAATAGCAACCTCTTGGATATAAGACAAATCAATCATACCACCTTTATCTGGTGTTCCTACACAGATAAGGGAGATATCTGTTGATTTTACTGCTTCTGTCAGATTTTCTGTAGCTCTAAGTTTTTTTTTGTTTAACACCAAATCTTTCATATGTTCTTCTAAATGTGCTTCATAGATAGTTGGTTTTCCTTGATTGATTGATTCAACTTTGGATTTATCAATGTCAACCAAAATAACATCATGGCCGTAATAAGCAGCTCCTACGGCATTAACTTGACCTACGTAACCACTTCCAATATAAGATATTTTCATAAGTCTCAATAAAAATAACATATTCAGTAATAAAATTTTTGTTGGGCGGATGTTAAATAATGATATGCCTCGAATGCAAATCTCTATGACTCGATTTCATTGGAAGATTCCGCGTTGGCGAGATTTACAAAATGTTAGAGCAATTTGGTTTTATTCTTTGGATGGAATTCCTTCATTTGAATTAGAAATCGACCCATCAATTATTATTCCTGAAAATCTTTGCCAACATGCGCGAAATTCAAAAAATATTGATCAGGCAAACTTTATTGTTCTAAAAAATGTAAAAATTATCTCAATAATCGGAAAAAAAATTAAAACTCTTGAAATCATGGGTGCTCGAGGAAAATCTATCTTTTTAGGGAATATTATCATTCATGAAAATAATAAAAAATTTAATATCCCCCTTTATTCTACTTTAGAAGATTGGCATGATTTTAAAGAACACACTTCTGGAAAATTATATCAGCATACTTCCCATGTAAAATTCACTTAAATATGATCGTTACTTTAATTATTCACATATCATAAATTCTCTAATTTTAAATATATTGACACGAAAATGTCGAAAAATAGCAAACGTGATAATAGGTTAAAACACTATAAAATTCTATGGGAAATAAGTGAAGCATCGCCAATAATTAGAAGATACTTTGCAATGAATTTTTTTGATGGTATTTTAACTGCTCTTGGTATCGTTTTAGCTGGATTTGCTTTTTGGTTAACTGATTCAACAATGCAGACAAGTGGTTACTTGTTCTTTAGTGGGTTGACAACTGCTATAGCTATTGGAATTTCTGGATTAACAGGTAGTCATTTAGCGGAATCCGCTGAAAGAAATTTAAATGTAATTCAAATGAAACAAGTATTGGGATTATTGGATTCAGAAGGAAACGAACGCTCTGAAGATCCTGATCAACCGCGTTATTCAGATCGTGATATAAAACTTGCACTCGGGAAGTTTGAAGAAATTTCCACTTATAGTATTGGAAAAAAGTACCATCGCACTTCAATGATTCCAAAAAAGAATATTCCTTTAGAAAAGAGCCAAAAAAACAATATAGATTTTAATGGTGGTTCTGAAGAATTACAAGATGATCAAAATAATTCTGAATTAAATCAAGAAAAGCCAATAAACAAGAAAAATAAAAAAAAATCAAAGACAAATAAGGAACCTAAAACAATGTTTGAAGAAGCCCAAGATTTTGCAGGTAAAGTTGCTGCTTTTGTTGATGGGTTCTCTCCATTTGCAGGAGTAATTATTGTGGTACTTCCATTTTTATTTGGTGATCCATCACAACCTGCAAGTTTAGTACAGTATATCTTTTCATTTGCTTTTTCTGTGATCGTCCTTTTCTTATTAGGTTCTTATTTGGCAAGATTAAGTCGTGAAAGCATTTTGAAATTTGGATTGCAAATGGTAGCTGCAGCGTTATTTACTGGTATTTTAACAGTTTTCTTTAATTGGTTATTAAATTCGAATTTTTAGAATCTTTTAGAATCTTTTTTTTTATAATAAGTAAAGTAAATAAAAGGCAGTATTATTTTTAGGTAGTAATTATCATAGTTAATTGCAGTGAAAAATTTATGGACAAAATGGAAAGAATAGTATTTACCAATTTAGAAGCCCAAAGCAAATATATTAATCAAACTTTCAAAGAAATGGGGTTATGTATTAACTCTTTCTTTGAACACAGCGATGATATATTTAATAGTATTGAAAAAATAAGAAATCTAGAGAAAGAAGCGAATAAACTTCGTCAAAAAAGTCTTGAAACAGTTGCCCAAGCTGTTAGTATTTATCGATCTGACTTCTTGCGTTTGGTTATGAAGATGGCAGATGTGATGTCTAATCAAGCTGGGGCCTCTGTAAGATTAGGTAATATTAAATATCAACCTCGTAAAGATGATCCTATGATTCCAAAATTTCAACAATTAATTACAACTTTTATTAAAATGGGAGAACGTCTTCGTGATTTGATGAAAACTCTTGGAGACGATTTGTCTAAAGCACCTTCATATTGTAATGCTATCGATGAAGTAGAAGAAAAAGTAGATGAATTGTATCGAGATCTTCATGGTCATTTGTATAATCGAATGGATATTCCACTTAGATTTATAATGCAGTTTTTAAGCGTTGCAAAACACATTGAAGAAGCTTGTGATCACTGTGCGGGTGTGGCTGATTCTGTGAGATTTATTCTTTCAACTCACTAAATAATTGTGACAATTTTTTTAACTAACATTAATTATTATTTATTTTTTGTTTTTACTGTGTGGTGAATTAGATTTTTTTATTTTGAAAACGAAAAATAATGGTAAGGTGAATTGTTTTCTAAGATGTGTAATGAGTTCGACTGAAATGATTGAAATCTTTTGATTAATTTGCGAATTTCCTTTAATCGTTTATTGATGACGTGTTTAAAATCTTTTAATATGCATTTATATTGTTTTAAATTTATAATATCCTTTGCAATTGGTGAATATGAAGTAATTTCATTTTCGATTAAATAAACCTGTTTTTGGAATTTGCGTAAATCTTCTAAAAAAATTTCTTGTTGAATAGGAATTTCTAAGGGATCAATAGGATAAGAGGAATTCTTTGCATTTTGTCTGTGAAATTTATTTGTATGGGTTTTAAAATGTCGAACTTTGGTCAAAAAACTTTTCATGATTTCTTTCATTTTCCTCTTGCTCTTGCCTATTTAGGCGATTAACTTTTAATTTAAAATTCAAATTCATTCTAATTAACCGAATACACTATATAAAAAAGTTTTCGGTTTATCAGAAATATTTAAACCAGAAGGTGTTTTTTATTAATTAATACGCTTCATAAATAATTTGAAGGTGTACCAGAACGCGTGCTAAAACTAAATTTTATCTTTTATTATTAGGCTTTCAAATCGTATTAATTTTCACCGTTTTTTTTTCAGTGAATACGATTTCGGTACTCGCACAGAGTGGCGATACAACTGTTTCTACAACTGATAATAGTTTGGCTATTTTAGGTCTTGCTCTTGGTTCCGGTTTAGCTGTTGGCTTAGCAGGAATTGGTGCGGGATTAGCGATTAAAACTACAGGAACTGCTTCAATTTCTATGTTAGCAGAGCGACCAGAAGCATTCTTCAAAGCTTTCCTTGTAGTTGCATTAGGTGAAGCATTAGCAGTCTATGGATTGATTGTATCTATTCTTCTATGGACAAAAATCCCCACCTTTACAATGTAAGCTAAATTGTTTTTTTTTTATTTATCTTTAACAAAAATTAAATATTATACATTTAAACAAATGTCGGGAAACCTATGTGCGCAGTGGTTGATGATTACGGTTATATTTTCATAAAATTAGTGGTTTTAAAATCTCTTCTTATGAGTGCACAAGATAGGAAAAAACTTGAATCTTTCCGAGATTTAGAATCTTTAGGTAGTTATATTAAGCGATTTTTCCCTCGTTTTAATCCTGAAGATCTTTCTATTAGCGAGTTTGAACGAAATCTTTGGAAAACTTACATGGATATTGAAGAAAAAATTTTAGTATCTTCTCCTGACTCAATCAAATCTTTTTTAAAAACTTTGCTTGTTCGTTATGAAATTTGGAATATAAAAATTGCTATACATGGAGTAATTGAAGGATTAGATATTGATCAGAAATTAGAACATATTTTTAAAAAACCTTCAGTAATATTAGAACGTGAAAATTTCATCACAGATCTTCTTAAAGCTAAAAACTTCGCAGAAATTCGAAGTGCGATTAAAAACACACCATATAAAAAAATCATTGAACGCGGATTAGAACATATTGAAAAAAATGGTGAAATTTTCTATTTAGAACAAGAATTAGATAAATATTATTTTGAAAATATGATCGAGCAAAGCGGGTATTTTCCTGCTGAAGAACAAGAATTTATCGAGCATTTTATTCGTTCTCAAGTCGATTTTTATAATTTTAATCTTATATATCGTGCTTTTTTTAACAAGATCTCTTTAGATGAAATTTCTCCCTATTTGTTAAATAATGGTTATATTTTTAATCCAAAGAAGCTTCAAATTCTGCAAAGTTCATCAAACTTCGATGAATTCATTAAACATCTTCAAAATTTATTGAAGAAACATGAAAAGCTTTATATATTTGCTCAAAGTTTAAAAAATCCTAATCCAAAAATGTGGCAGCATCTTTCTACTGTATTCTTAGAAATGTTTCTTACCCGATTTCAACATACAATAATGGCTGATATATCACTAAAATCGATATCTTTAATGTTTCAAATTATTTTGTATAAACAAATTGAGATTCAAGAAATTATAGCTCGAGCTGTTCATATTGCATTAATACAAGAACAGTATTAGGAAATAAAATACAATAAAATTAAACAAATGCAATGGAAATTTAAAACGAAAAAACAAACACAACTAACCAAGATGAAAAAATAATGAAAAAGAACAATAATCTTGATGAAAACGAGAAAAATCATAGAGAAATTGAGAAAACAAGTTCAATTATTGTAAAAGGTTCTTTATCCTCCAAAATCCAAGGAAAAATCAAAGATGAACGTTTGAGATGCAGGGATATTTCTCCAGAACTTTGTGAAGTATTACGTAATCGAGAATTTACAAATAACAAAGAAGATGTCTTTCTGGAAGTTAGAACGATTGAAGAACACTATAGATATAGGGTAGAAACTGCAAAAGTGAAGTGGGAAAGGAAAATTAAAGAAACTAAAAGGAAATGGGAAAAAAAATATAAAGCTGCAATCAAAGATAAAGAACGAGAAATAAACAGAGATATTAAAGATTTAGAAAACGAAATTGAAAAATCTATCAAATCTTTAGAAATAAAAGAAAATATGATACTCTCTCAAATTGGTATGCTTTACAAAATAAATAAAATCCAATTAACTGAAGATGCACTTAAAATTTTAGGATTAAACTATCTCTGTATGGATAAAAAATAAAGGATTTTGATCTCTTATGAATATAATATGCATAGCTGATGAAGACACAAATATAATGTTTGGGTTAATTGGAATCCAAGGTTTTACTCTTCCTGAAATGGATTTTAGGAAATTTAAAATTGAATTTGAAAAAATTTTGAGTAATAAGAGTATTGATATGATAATAATGAATGAAAAATATCTTCTTCGCTTTAAAAATTATTTCAAAGGTATTAAATCTCAAAAATTTCCAATTATTGTCGAAATTCCAGATATTAAAGCTCCATTTTCAGCGGATTATTATAATCATTTTATAAAACAATATTTAGGATTATCAATAGGGGATGTAAAATAATGTCATTGCGCGAAGATTTTAAGGATATTGGTTATGAAATGGCTCGATTTGTTGACCAAGAAATTGAAAAAATACGTATTCAAGGAGAAGCTCAAATTAAGGCAATTAAAGAAGAAATAGAGCAAAAATTAAAGCATGATACCTTAAAAATGGAATTGAATTCTATCCAGAAGAAACAATTTGAATTAAATAAAATCGAAAGTGAAAAAATAACCGAAATTAATCAGACTATTGCTGAAAAAAAGGTTAAATGTATATCAGATTTTTTAAAACTCCTACAATTAGAAATTCGGAAACGTATTCATGATAAAAAGGATCTCTATATGTATTTTTTAATCGAAAAAATCCAAAGTTTTACTCCATTAATTCAAAATAATGCTACAATTCATTTTAACAAAGAAGATTTAGAATATGCTAAAAAATTTCAGTTTTTAGAAAAACTTGGAGAGAAAAAAGATCTTTTTGAAATCTCAGATGAACCAATTGAAACTGGAATTGGTTTTAAAATTGTATCAAATAATGGAGAATATATTATTGATAATACCTTTGATGCTATGGTTGAAAAACACTATCAGGATTTAGAGATAAGATTTATGAAAATATTTCCCATTTTTGAAGTTAATGTACGCAATGCAATGGAGATTGACAAAGAAAAGCATGGAAAGGCGAAACGATATGAAATCTAAATTATCAACACATCCAGTATTAGGAAAGATTATTGCCATTAATGGATCTGTCGTCAAAGTCGAAGGATTTCGAGATCAATCAGTAGGAGATATGGTTAATATAAGTTCCAAACTTAATTTAATTGGAGAAATCATTAAGATTGTAAATAAAATTGCCGTAATCCAATGTTATGAAGATACATCTGGGCTTGAATTAAATGCCACTGTAGAAAATTATCGATATCCACTTTCCATGGAATTGGGTCCTGGTATGCTTACCATGATTTATGATGGAATACAGCGACCTCTTGAAAAAATAGCAGAAATCAGTGGTGACTTTATTGCACGTGGGTTAAGAGTTCCTGCAATTGATAGAAGAAAAATATGGGATTTCCATCCTGTTGTTAATCCCGGAGATTTTGTCTCTGAAGGTGACATAGTTGGAACTGTTCAAGAATTATCTTTAACCCATAATATAATAGTTCATCCTGGAATATCAGGAAAAATTGTTTCCATTAATTCTGGGGATATGCGCGTTGAAGATTTCGCATATTCAATTGAAAAAAGGGATAAAACAATAGAGAAATTTAGTTTACTAACTCGTTGGCCGATTCGAAAGGCTCGACCTTATAAAAAACGATTTATTCCTTCAAAACCCTTAATTACAGGTGCAAGGGTATTTGATTTATTATTTCCCGTAGCCCAAGGTGGTGTTGTTGCCGTTCCTGGCGGTTTTGGAACTGGAAAGACTGTAGTTCAACATAGTCTTGCTAAATTTGCTGATGCGGATGTAATTGTATATATTGGTTGTGGTGAACGCGGAAATGAAATGGCAGATCTATTAAACTCATTCCCTGCTTTGGAAGATCCCAAAAATCATCGACCTTTAATGGATCGAACGATAATGATTGCAAATACTTCTAATATGCCTGTTTCTGCACGAGAGGCATCTATTTTTGCTGGTATAACGATGGCAGAATATTGGCGTGATATGGGGAAAAATGTTCTGTTACTCGCAGATAGCACTAGTCGATGGGCTGAAGCTTTACGCGAATTATCAGGAAGATTGGAAGAAATGCCAACTGAAGGGGGATATCCTGCCTATTTAGCAACTCGCTTAAGTAATTTCTATGAGCGAGCTGGTTTCGTTCAAGTTTTAGGTAATGGAAATCGATTTGGTTCAATAACTATTGTCGGATCTGTATCACCTCCTGGTGGTGATTTCTCTGAACCAGTAACTACTAATACTAAACGATTTGTTAAAGCTTTTTGGGCATTGGATGCTCGATTAGCTTATGCACGCCATTATCCCGCAGTAAATTGGACCGATTCCTATTCATTATATGATAATTTAGAAGAATATTGGGAAGAAAATATAGAAAAAGGGTGGCAAGAAGCACGTACAACTGTAAATAGCATATTATCCAAAGCAGATCAATTAGAAAGTGTTGCGAAACTTATTGGAACTGAGAATCTTCCACCAGATCAACAGTTGATCCTTCTCATGGCTGCAGTAATAAAGGATGGTTATTTAATCCAAAACAGTTTTAATGATAATGATATGTATTCGAGTCCTTTGAAAACAATGCGGTTGGCTTTGTTGTTTCTTAAATTTTACAATAAATGCCAGAAATTAATAAAAATTGGCGTTCCCATTTTTCGATTCAAAGAAATGAAATGTTTAAACGCTTTACGTAGGGCTAGATTAGATTTTCATTCAAGTGAAGTTGAAAAACTGACATTATTAGGTAATGAAATGGATGATGAATTTAGTAATTTGGAAAAACAATATCGTAGTTGAATAAAATGTCAATCAGTTATGCAAATATATCTTCAATTATGGACCCGCTTGTCTATATGAAACCTCTACCGAACCATAATATAAAAAATGGTAGTGTTGTTAAAATAAAAACGAAAGATGGAGAAGTTAGGACAGGACAAGTATTAACTGTAAGTAAGGATGTTGTAGTAATTCAAGTGGTTGAAGGAAGCTTTGGATTAACATTAGGGACCACACAAGTTACATTTTTGGATGAAATTTTTAAAGTGGGCGTCTCCAGGGAAATGATGGGGCGAAGATTTAATGGAATTGGAGAACCAATTGATGGTGGTGAACCAATTTTACCAGAAGTTTTGCTTGATATAAATGGAGAACCTATGAATCCAGTAACCCGTGATTATCCTCGTGATGTTATCCAAACTGGAATTTCATCATTCGACAACTTAAATACTTTAGTAAGGGGTCAAAAGCTTCCAATTTTCAGTGGACAAGGGCTTCCTCACAATCGTTTAGTTGCTCAAATTGTTAATAATGCTAAAGTCAGAACTAATGAACCATTTGTAACTATTTTTTGTGGAATTGGGCTGTTAGCAGAACAAGCTCTATACTTTCAACAGAAGTTTGAAGAACGTGGGTCTACAAAAGTCATTTCGTTTATCAATCTTGCTAGTGATCCCACAATTGAACGTTTGTTGATTCCAAAAGTTGCATTAACAACAGCAGAATTTCTTGCTTTTCAACATGATATGCATGTATTGGTTGTATTATCAGATATAACAAATTATGCTGAAGCTCTACGCGAAATATCAAATGTAAAAGGAGAAATTCCTGCTAGAAAAGGATTTCCAGGTTATATGTATTCTGATTTTGCAAGCATCTATGAACGAGCAGGAAGAATTAAAGGAAAAAAGGGGTCAATAACACAAATACCTGTTATCTCAATGCCAAATGATGATATTACTCATCCAATCCCTGATTTAACCGGATATATCACTGAAGGACAAATTGTTTTGAGTAGAGATTATCACCAACAAGGCTTATTTCCTCCAATTTATCCTTTATCTTCTCTCTCTCGTTTAATGAAAGATGCAATTGGTAAAAATAATACAAGGGAAGATCATGCTGATTTAAGTTCACAACTATATGCATGTTATTCTAAAGCCTTGGAAATACGCGAATTGGAATCAATTATAGGTACTGAAAGCCTTTCAGAAATTGATAAACAATATCTGACATTTGCAAATTTATTCGAACAAAAATTTATCAATCAAGGTGATTCTGAGCGTTCGTTTGAAAAAACTTTTAATTTGGCTTGGAAATTGCTTTCAATCATGAATCGTTCAGAATTAATTCGAGTGAAAAGAGAGTTTATTGAAAAATATTATGACGAAAATATAGATGTTAAAACTATCTATTATGCTTAAAGAATTTATTCATAGAAGGAAAATTACATGTCATTTCAAAAAGTTAAACCCACAAAACCAGAATTGTCTCGATTAAAGAAAAAACGTAATTTTTCTCAAAGAGGAGAATCTCTTCTGGAAATAAAGAGAGAACAACTACATAATTTATTACAAAATACTTCATCTTCTTTTTTTAGTGTAAGAAATCAAATGAGAGAAACTATCTTAGCAAACATGGAATTATTGAAAGAAACTTATCAATTTATTGGAAAAGAAAAAGTTGAGCGTATCTCTTTATACAATCTTTCAAAATTAGATCCAAAAATAGAAATTACTTACATACATCGAGGCGGAATTGATTTACCAGAAATTAAATTGAAAGAAACCCATGAATATCTTCCTTCTTATTCATTTTATGATACAGCTCTTCATATAGATATTTTGATCAAAAACCTTCATGAATCTTTAGAAAATCTGGTAAAATTAGGAGAATTAGATAAACGTATGTATCGTATTTCTGAGAATTATAAAAAAATTAATAGAAGAATTGATGCATTAGAAGATTTGGTAATTCCTAAATTAAATAATGATATACGTGTCATTGAAGATATACTCTCAGACGGAGAACGGGAAGAATTCATCCGCTTAAAGAAAATAAAAGAATTTTTAGAAATTGAAGAATCTTAGTAAAAGAAATGGTGAAAAAAATATGCTAACTCCAGAAAAAATGAGTTTCCTAAAAATAGCTATTCATAAAAGTAAAGTTCCTGCTTTACTTAATTTAGTACCTAAATATCAAATTCATATCCAAGAATTTAAACCAACAGAGATAAAAACTCACCATCATCTACGTAGAGAACGACAGTTAAATAAAGATATTGAAGAAATGGAACAAAAATTAGCAGAAATTGAAGAAAAATTAATTTATTACTTTCAAAAAATGAATATCGATCCTGATAATATCGAAATTCCTCCAGAAGATCAACGTCTTATTTATACTGCCTCTCAAGTTAAAGATGTCGTTGATAAACTTTATGAAGAAGTCTCTCATGACATAAGAATGGTAAAGGGATATATCAATAATCGTGAGAAGTTTTTTAGAGAAAAAAATAATTTAAGTCTTCAAAAAGAGATATTTATTTGGCTTACTACAGAATATAAAGCAAATAAAGTCTGTTTTGAATGGTTTGACCAATTAAAATTTAAATTATGCTTTATGGGACATAATGATTTTACAGAATTAGAACTCGCATTAGAACATGAACAAATTCCTGTAATTTTAGAATTTAATGATATCAACCCAGAAACAACTGCATTTTTCCTAATTTATCATAAAAGTCATGATGAAGAAATCAATTCCATTTGCCAAGCAGCAACGAAAATTGAAGATTATCTCGAATATTTAAACGATGAAGGTTTTGATTCCCATCTTATTCAAGAAAAAATTGATGAAGCAGAAAAGAAATATCTTGAAAGCCTTGAAGCGATTGAAGTTTATAAGAAAAGTGCAAGAAAGTTTAGAGGATATCTTGAGATTATGAAAAATTGTCGAAAATATAATTTTATAGAAGAGCAATTTAGAGAAACTTATAGAGGCGATATTGTTCGCTTAAATGGTTTTATTCCAACAAAAAAGCAAGATGAAATTCTTTCTGAATTTGATAAACGATTTCATTCCGAAATTCGCGTTTTTGTTCAGCCAGTAAAAAGAAATCAAGGTGATAATCAAAGCGGAGGAAAAGAAGTAGGGACTTCTGATGAAGAATATGAGATTTCACGATTTGAAGATGAAGAAAACATTGAAAATGTACCTTCATTAGTAAAAACACCAAAAATTTTCAAACCTTTTCGCTTACTGACACAATTATATGGAGTTACTAATTATTCTGAAATTGATCCCACTCCAATAGTTGCTTTAACATATCCAATTTTATTCGGTTTAATGTTTGGAGATGTTGGGCATGGTTTTATTTTATTTGCTCTTGGATTATTGATTATTTTCTTAAATAGAAAAAAGAAATCAGGTAGTATGTATGATGGTGGATTTTTATTAATGTGGTTAGGCATCGCTGCAATGGGAGCAGGATTTCTATATGGTGAAATATTTGGAAATAATACTTTAATTAAACCTCTATTTGCAAGTCCAATGGAAGATGTGACTACAGTTTTAAAAGCTGCTTTGATAATTGGTGTAATTCATCTTAGTTTGGGATTTTCAATTCAATTTCTAAATGATATTCAAAATCATAAAGTCTATTTAGCGTTTGTAGAACCAATATGGAAAATGGCTATGTTATGGGGCGGAACATATGTTATTTTTACTTACGGTTTCGATCTTAAATCTTGGTTTTCTCCAGATTCTACTATACCTTATCCAGTTCTTACAGTAATTCTTCCAACAATTCCTATTCTTATTGGAAAACCAATAGGTAAATTAATAGGGATCTCATATTTAAAAGGAGAATCAATAAGTAGTTTAATCGGAGAACAAGCAGTGGATGTATCTGAAACATATCTAAGTATGCTTTCCAATGTAGCAAGTTATACACGTTTGCTTGCGTTAGCAATGGCACATATAGGTTTGATGTTGGTTATTACTTCAATGGTAGCATTTTTTGAATCTGAGATTGGAATAATTCTTATTCTTATTTTTGGGAATCTCTTTGTAGTTGTTTTAGAATCTGTTTTAGCTGCAGTACATGCTCTTCGTTTAACTTTCTATGAATTTTTTGGAAAGTTTTATCAAGCAGATGGAATTCCATTCGAATATCTTGATATTGAAACAAAATATAGTTTAATTGAATTTCAATAATGTAAAAATAATGATATAATATTACCCTTTTTTTTTTATTTACACCAATGATGAAAAGGCATTTGCTTGATATCTGTTGGAAAAAAGGAAACACTCTGACAAGTAGATGATAATTGAGAGCCATCTGAGGTGTTATTGTCTTTTTTTGAAAATCAACTAATAATCTAATCCAAAAAATCAAAGATAAAAAAATTTTTATTCACAAGTAATAAAATTTAATTCTAGGAGCGGATTATAATCGAACAAACGAAACCAGAAAAAAAATCAAAAGGAATATTTTCACGAGTTATAATGCCGGTTCTTTCTCTCGTTGTATCTATTTTTTTATTGACATTAATCGGAAATGATATAAAGAAAATTACAACAGGTAATGAAACCAATTTTACAAAATGGGCAATTCTAATTGAAGCTCTACTTTTGTTTATTCTCCCATTTTTATTTAATCCACAAATAGTTTCAAGACGATTAGAAAAAATCCATATCGCCCGAGCTCAAAAAAAGAAACGTGCTTTGGATTTAAAAATTGAGAAGCAAATTAGGTTTAATGTAGAATATCGGCCTAGTTTAGTTGTTAAATGTCCAAGATGTGGTTTTGAAAGCCCAACAGGTGCAAAAACATGTTTTAATTGTGGTTTTAAGTTAAATTTTTAATATTCTCAAAATTATATAAAAAAGTAATTATATTTCTAAATTTACATCTCGATTTTTGAAAATGATTAACTTTATGGCAAAAGAAATCCTTTTACTACATAATGAGTCCATTATCCTATCCCGAATTGGATGAAAATATTGATCCTTTAGTTGAAAAAACACTCCAAGAAGGGCAACTACCAGATGAACCTATTGAAGCAAAATTGATTGGGAAAAAAATCTTGATTTTTAATCACATTCATGGTTATCTCTTATATGGATTTGGACGATATTTTGGTATACCTGTGGGTATTCGAAAACCAAAAATAGAACCCTTTCAACGACCCTTAGAACTTTCAGCACTAGAATCTTATTACCTTTTAAAGAAAAATATAATTATTATTCATTCTTTTCAAAACAATACTACTAAAACATGGAATCCTACAGAATTCTATAATTTTTGTACAAAAAATTATCCTTTTTTTGAGGAAAGATATCTAATTTATGAGGATTTACGTGAGAAAAAATATATTCCACGTCCTGGACAAAAATTTGGTGCAGATTTTATTGTTTATCGAAAAGGACCTGGAATAGATCATTCTTCATTTTGTATTCAAGTTTTATCCCCTTATGCAAAGATTTCATCAATTGATGTGGTTAGAAGTGCTAGATTGGCGACAAGTGTTAAAAAACGCTTCGTTTTAGCAAATCCCACTACGAAAACATATTATTCGTTTAAATGGTTTAAACCGTGAAAATGAATGGCAAAAAAAGTCAAGATTGCTCTAATTCAACCAGAACTTACCCATAATAATCAGAAGAATTTTGAACATATCGAATTCTTAATTGAACAAGCAGTTCAAAAAAAACCTGATATTTTATGTCTTCCAGAACGTTGGTATCATTTAGATTTTTCAAAAATATCAGAAAATGTAAATATTTCTCTTTTTCAAGAAGAACGTGGTTTACAATATAATTTGGTTAAATCTTGGGCAGAAAGGTATCATATTTCAATAATTTCGGGCGGAATTTGGGAAAAATCTTCTGATTTAAACAAACCAGTTATTGTTTGCTATTATTTTGATGAAAATGGGGTTGAGCAATTCTATCAGCGAAAAATTCATCTTTATGGAATCGAGAAGAAAATTTTAAATCCAGGATCTAGATTAGTGTGTTTTCATGATTCAAAGCTTGATTTTACGTTCAGTATTTTGATTTGTTTTGATTTACACATATCTTCGATATTGATCTCAGAGGCCATCGCCCATGGTTCAGAAATAATATTCTCACCGACTTTAATTAGTGAGAGTGGTATGGAAAATTGGAAAATTTATCTTCAAGCCAGAGCTCTTGAACATCGAATTCCTATTGTTTCATGTAACTCAGTATATTCTTCATATGGGAGAAATTTTAAAGGTAGCAGCAAAATAATTTCATTTATCAAAGGAAAACCAAGTCCAGTTCAATTTCATTTAGATGAACTTAACTCTCATGCAGGAATTATGTTAAAAACAGTTAATTTAGATTTTCCTAACTTAATTAGAAAAGAACGACAAAAAGAAAAAAAAGAATGTTCACAAATATCTGTTCTTGAATTGCATTCTTGATTATTAATAAATGATAAAATTTTAGTAATAAAATGAGGATATATTCTAAAATTTAAGAAATTCTTCTAATTCCTTCAAATCTCTTGAGAGATCTTGACCCCAAGCATGAATTCCACTGTGAAATTTATCTCCAACAACTACGGCATGCTGTTTGATTATTACTGGGGTTCCATTTAAATCTTGATATATTACAGGAACAGGGCGGTCTGTAATTCCCCAGAATAAAATTAGGCCTGTTGGTTCTAAAGTGCAATAAAAATAATCATCAATTATTTTCATAGCAGATTGGATTTGTTGCGCTGAAAACTGGGGATCTTGATCTGCAGGGATTTTTACACCTTTTCCCAATGATAAAAGAGCACCTGTATCCAATTCGGAAATTTGAGAGATAGAATCCATGTATCCAACTTCAATAAGGCTTCCACGATAAATTTCATGGATATTATCATCGATCATGGTTTGAACTGCTCCAGCCTGCCAGCCAGCGTATAATTTTTCATATGTTTCTGGATCGAGAAATGAGAGGTCTGCAGGATGAGTATCATTGATATGTGGAAGATTATTTCTTTGATGATGGAATATCTGGCTGCAAAATTGAAAATTATATCCGCGAGCACTAACAATATCTGTAGGGGAAGATATTTTTGATTCAATTTGTTCCCCGAGAAAATGATGAAATTCTTGTTGTCGAATCTTAAATCTACGTGATAGTTCTGATAAAGAAGGTTTTTGCTCTGAATTTGGCGGATACCAATATCGGGTTGCTCGAATTGGATTCTTTTCCATTTTATCAATAAATTTATGATACCAATCTTCAAAATCTAACAGAACTAAAGGAATTTGAAATTGTTTTGCAATATTTTGAGTATTACAGTTATGTTCTTCTGATTTATTACTAACAATACCTTGAAGAGAAATTGGGGGATTTGAGACTAGTTTTTGAATTTTCAGATATTGTTCTATTTGAAATTTTCCTGTTGAGAAACTTCCTGAACCAAAAATTAGATTAGAGACTGGACGATCTTCATCAATTTTTATTAAAGGGATTATTTTACAATCCATGTTGCTAGATAAATCATCCCATGCTTCAATGCATTTATTTTGTATGTCTATTGGTGTGAATTTACGATCTCGCCAAACTTTTTTAGCGAAATGATGAAGTTGTTTGATACGATCTCTGCTATCTGCTTGAATTTCTTTTAAAAATTGCTCAAATTCCATTGATTATTTCAAATTAATTAGTTTTTTTACCTTAATGAGCTTTTTTACCTTAATGCATCTTTCATTTCATTATGCAATAGGTATTATTTTTACATCATTAATAACATTGTTAATTCCTCTTGTTTGGTGGCAATATGGAGTAATTGTCTTCTTTTCGGTTATTTCTGATTTTGATATTATCTACTTAATTTGGTCTTCTCAAAAGAACCATCGTATGTTTTTTACCCATTCAATTTATTTTTCCATTATGGTTTTATTAATTGGATTTGTATTTGCCAAATTTTGGATTATTGCTTGTGGAATTGTTGCAATATTACATGTAGGTGCTGATTTATTTGACTGGGGAACAAATTTATTTTTCTCCGGACATATAATTGGTCCGCGTTTACTCTTAGCTAAGGATGAATTAGATAAGGTTCCAGAATTAATGGCTCAAGAAGTCGATCATAAATGGTTTTTTGTTAAGCGCTACTTTAATTCATTTTGGTGTCAATTAGCTGAAATTCTTGCAGGAGTTAGCATGATTCTATCTATCATTTTAATTTCTCCAGATTTTTGGTATTTTATTTTTGGATACATCTTAGCATTAAGTTATCATTTATTCGAATTTTTTGAACTTCGCTATCGTTCTATATATAATCGCGCCAGATTTCAATTGGTTAATCATTAGCACTAATATTTACATTTATTGTCTACATGCTTATCTATTCATGTTTAAAAAACAAATAAAAAAAAAAATAAAAAAAAGGCTTTTAAAATGAGAACCGAAAAACATTGGAAAGAAATATTTAATACCGTAATTCAAGAAACAGATATTATTTTAGAAGTCCTTGATGCGCGCAATCCTCTTGGAACTCACAATCGAATGATTGAAGATTTTGTCAAACAAAATCGCCCAGAAATAGAAATATATCTGATTATGAATAAAGCAGATATAATTCCAAAATCTGTGATGCAAGAATGGAAGTGGTTTTTTAAAACTCAAGGTTACAAAATTTTTGCAGTAAGCGCCCGATTTAATAGAGGAATTATAGAATTGGAAAAATATTTTCGAAAAACTGTAATCCGTCCTAATACAAATATATTGATTGTGGGTTATCCAAATACAGGAAAATCCTCGTTAATAGAAGCACTTACAAGAGGTAAAAAGAAAGTTGGAGTTTCAAATCGCGCAGGTTATACACGAGTGATAAAAAAAATCAAATTAACAAATAAAATATACTTAATTGATACTCCTGGTGTTATTCCCATCGATGAGACAAATGAAATGGAAATGGCTATTAAATCTTGCATGATTGCAGATAAATTAGAAGATCCTTTGGCTGTCGTTGAATCAATTTATTCATTAATTACGAGGGAACAATTTGAGCGAACATACAAGATCCAATTAAAAGATGATGATGGAATAGATGAGTTAATTGAAAAAATTGGGAAAAGATATGGTCGATTGAAATCAGGTGGGCGAGTAAACGAAGTAGAAGTTCAAAAACTAATTATTCGTGATTGGCAAAATAATAAACTGCATTATTATACTCTTCCTCCTTCATATCATCAAAAATAGTTAATAAATAAGTGAATATTCTTCTTCTTCATGTCTCGATTAAAGTAAAAAGAATAAAAATTGATTTATTACTCGAATAATCTTTATTTTTTGAATTATTAATAATTGTGTTATTTTTCAATTATTCCTGAAAAATATCCTACACTATAATCACAAGGTGAATGTTCACCCATTTTTTGGAAACTATTATAATATTTCAATGCTCTTGCTTGAGTGTAACCCAATTTACTAGCAGTTATCATAAGTGTGAAAATGGTTTGTGGACCACATACAGTTGTCTGTTTTGCATATTTGTAAGTTTCGTCCCAATCAAATTTTTCAAAGGCTGAAATTACTTTTCGATCACGTTCTACTTGAACTTCATCTATTTCCTTTTTCGGTGATAATGGAGATCTTGGCTGATAATGAGTCATATCTGACGATGCAATTATTGCAATATCCTTTGAGTTATTTTTCAGAATTGCTTTTGCGATTGTTTCCCCAACTTTTTCTAAAACGATAGGATTCATATTTCCTATTTTAATTGGAACTATTTTAACTTCCCTTTTAGCTAAAAGCGCCGCGTATTGAATAAATGGAATTTGGACTTCAATATTATGTTCCCGTCCGTGGGGAAATCCATTGAATGCAGCGTCATCTTCAATTATTTCTGAGTCCGATCCTAATAGATCATTCACGAATTCATTATCTATTGCAATTGAACCTAAAGGAGTTTTCCATTTTCCTTCTTTCATCGTAGCAATTTTATAATAACCAGTATGTTGAGTTCCCAAAATAATGATAGTATCTGGTAGCCTTTCTCTAAATACTGCTTGATATGAAAACGCAGCGGCGGGACCACTGTATACATAACCTGCATGAGGGCAAATAGCTCCAATCACTTTTCTTTGTTGATCTTTTGGCGAATCACCAACAGTTAACGCACTACTTGGTCCGAAATATTTATCATTGAAGCATTTTTTGATTGAATTTAATAAATCTTGTTTAAAACGAGCGTAAAATTGGCCTGCAGCTGAGGGTTGTCTGATAAGAACCATGTGTTTAACACCTTCTTCTTATTTATATTGTAGAAGAACGCAAATTTTAATGTTTATGCTTTCTTTTTTCTCGGTACATGATAAAAAATCGTCTTGACATAGTTTTTATCGGTCATTTTGCTTTTGATTTTATCTCACATAACCATCAGAACCATTACAACCATCACAGTAATACAAGTAATTCAAATGAAAAGCTAAAACGAAGTTTGGGTGGGGGAGTAACCTATGGAAGTTTAGCAGCAGTATATTATAACCCCAATTCTCAGATTGCTATCATATCAAAAGTAGGAAAAGATTTCGATCGATCTTTACTTTTACCATTTAAATCCAAGGGTATTGATATTTCAGGAATTCAAATACAACAAGGCACCTTTACTACATCCTACGAATTAAAATATGAAGGTTCTACTAGGAAATTACGGCTTCGACATAAAGCTCCCAAGATAACAATTAAAGATTTTCCTCAATCTATATTTGATGCACGCGCAATTCATTTAACTCCAATTGCTGGTGAGATATCATTAAAAACATTGGAAATTATTGCAAATCATAAGCAACTTCAAAAAACAATAATTGGTTTGGATATTCAAGGCATTATACGTGATTTTGATGAAAATGGATATGTAATTAGCAAAGATTGTTATTCTGTATATGAAAAACTTGAACCTATTCTAAAACTTTTGAAAGATCGGTTTATTTTAAAGGCAAGCGGTGAAGAAGCCATGTATTTAACACAAGAATCCTCCGTCCAAAATGCAACTCAAAAACTAGCGAACTTGGGTATTCACGTTTTTACAACATTAGGTGAAGAAGGATTTATTTATAAGCATGCTGATAATCCTATGATTTCATTTGGTGCTTATCGTCCAACTAATTGTGTAGACGAAACAGGTGCTGGTGATTGTTTTATGGCTGTTTTGTTATCAGAGATTGTCAATTTTTATTCAAACGATTATAATTTAACTCACGAAACAATGTTGCAATGTGCAAAAATTGCATCTGCTGCTTCGTCTTTTTTAATTGAACAACCAGGACCTGCTGGATTTAAAGATCGAGATATGGTCCTTAATCGAATGAAAGAACAACAAGATATTTCTTCAAATCCTCAAATTTTTAAAATTGAAAAGGATTAATTTATATTATGGGATTAGATTTAGCTCAAAATGTGTTCTCATTTTTTATTTTCTGTATTATTGAACTTCTTTTTATCCTAATTCCTATGCTCGTTTTTAAATTTCAAAAAAAGGACTTAAAATATGAATTTCGTCATCGAATTATTCCTAACGAACGTTTACATCGATCTTGGAAATTAAGGGTGGCCGATATTCTTTCTGGTGTTACTTTAGGTGTTTTGTTTTATTATATTGGTAGTTTTATGGCAAAAACTATAAGAAAGATTATAATTCAGTTGAAAGGTGAAGATTTTTATCACACAGCGACTAGTGGTGCTGTAAACACAACTCCGCCTCCTCCACCTCCAAATCCTCTTTTAATTTGGGCTATAATAGTTGTTGGAGTCGTGTTGATGTATATAACCGTTGCGCTTTCTGAAGAATTTTGCTATCGAGGAGTAATATTAAAGGAAATTGGTCATAAATCAAAATTCTGGGCATTAATTCTTAGTAGCGCCATCTTTATGATTTACCATGTTTTTCCAGGAATTGTCCCATGGGCAACATTTCTCACATTTTGGTCATATTACTTTATTTTCGGGCTTCTTTTAGGTGGAGTTACTTTGTTTCAGAAAGGAGATTTGATTATATCAATTATTGCTCACGGTACCTTTAATTCTATTTTATGGGTTCAATTATATATTCCTTATTTGTAGATCTTTCATGCTTGGCTTTCCTAACCCTTACCCTTATTTAGGATCGCTATTTCTTACATTGTACAGAATACGCTTAAATTTTCATTTATAGCATCTACTTTGAATGAAAAATTTATTAATCATCCAACAAACACAATATGTGCTGTGACCAAAATGGGAGAAAAACTCGGCAAGATCTTAATTATTAGTGACGTTCATGCAAAAATTCCAGAAATGACCAATTTCTTTTACATGATGAATGAAAAAGAAGATATAGATTTTGCAGTTCATTTAGGTGATTTTTGGTCTGGGAGAAACTTTAATCCAGAATTGAAAACTCAAGTGAAAAACGAATGGCACGATTTAACATATTTTGAGAAATTTCCATTTCCTCTTTTTCATATTCGCGGAAATGAAGATTTGACTCAACCTGATAATTGGTGGAATTTTCCTAAAATGCATTTAATGAAAGATCAAGAACCATTTTTGTTAAATGGTTGGAAAGTATTACCCATTGATTATCAATATAGGGGTGAAGAGACAGATAATAATGCAAAACATCCAGAATTTAGTGAAAATGATGGATTTGATATGATTTTTTCTCATCGTCCTGCGTATGGATTGTTAGATGATACCCTACATTTTAAAACTCACCAGAAATTATCAAAAACTGGGTCTCCTATGATAAGAGACTATTATAATCGTATATGTCCTTCACTTATGCTTTTTGGGCACTTTCATTATTCAAATTTCATGCAGACAAAATGCGGATTAATTGTTTGTATTGATAAACTTATTCGTGTTGGAGGAAAGAACCACGATGAATTACGCTATTCTTATGCATTGCTTGATCCATTCGATCAATCGCTTCAAGTGATTTGGAAAAATAATCTCTTTTTAAAATATTCTATTTTAGAACAGAAAATTCTTATCGCGAATAAGCTTGATTCACGTAATCTTTACAAACCAAGTCATCGCTTATTTCGACGTAAAAATAAGGAAATAAGTGAAGAACAATACGAAGAAGAAGATTTTGATTTAGAAGCTGAAAATGTTGATTGATTAAGATTTAGATTAAAAAAAAAAATTGTCACAAAACAAATAATCACTTTCTTAAAATGTATGTCTTAGAACTTCCATAATGTTCATTTTATGAACTTTTCGAGTAATAAAGAACATTCCAATGATGCTTATTCCTATGGATACTGCAAAAGTTGATATCAAAGTTCCTATACTAATTGCTGTTACAACAGGTAATTCTGTTAATATTGCTACGTTTGTTTGCAGTAAATAAGCGATAAACCAGCCAATGATTGCCCCTAAACTTCCAGAAGATATCATAATAGTGACTGCTTCAGCCATTAACATAATCCTCACTTCATAGGGTTTCATTCCCATTGCCCGTAAAATGCCAATTTCAAACATTCTTTCAATTATTGTAGAATACATCGATGAAATTAAACCAAAAAGACTGACGACGATGCTGAAGAAGAGAATTACTTGCATCACAATATTTGATGTCGTATTTGCATTATCCATAAATCTTATCAATGTTTCAGGTTCGTCTAATATAAATTTGTAATCATCAGAAAAGTAGTTTTTTACATAATTTTGAATATCTTTTACGCTTTGATAATCATCATCAACTACATTAATTAAAATTTTATCTAATATTGTTTCTGGATCTGTAGGATCTCCCCAGTTCATGATTTCACAGTAATCTGCAGCATTTATGAGAACACCTGGTGCCATATTTAAGTTTGCTTCACTTGAGCGGAAATTCCAAATTCCAGGTATACCTTTAGAAACTCCGATTACGTCAAAAACGGTAATATTTCCACGATCAGGGTTATCATCTTCAGATTCTAAAATTGAAATTTTTATTTGAGCAGGTAAGGAAGTTATTCCAAGTCCATCTGCTAAACTTTTACCAATAATACATTTTTTTGTGGATTGAACAACTTGTTCGATTAAATCATTATTTCCATCCATATCCCATAAAAGCATACTCCTATCTATCGTATTATAAAAGTTTTCATCAATTCCGAAAATATTGCAGTAGTAATTATGATAATCTCCCAAATCTCCTGCATAAGATGTAAGTTTTGGGATAGTTCCAAAAAGATCGCTGAAACTTAAAATATCATCTACTCCTTCTTGACCAATATTAAAAATGGCTGATGTTATTTTTGCAAAATCAATTGGACTGTTAGTGTAAAGCGGTGCAGCACTTCGGATTCCTGGTAATTCCTGTAATTCATAAAATAATTGCATTGTAATTGCATTGTCATCTTCAATTGTTCCAGTATTTGACATTACTAAATCAGAACCATATTGAAATTCAAAAAACATGGAATTATTTGCAGAACTCATTTCAAGAACTGATGAAATAAAGAAAATAAATGCAAAGGTTAATGCAAACATTAAAATATTTCCCGTATTGCGCCGTCGATAACGAATAAGGTTAATTCTATAAATCGGATAATATCTTGAAATCATAGGTTTAAGTAAAAGTCCGACAAGTTTTTCAAGAATGGGAACAAATCCAATTGTTGCTAATACTAGTCCAATTAAGATTAGAAGAAGAACGATCATAAAAACATAATTGGTTAAGTTAATCCCGCCAGAACCAGATAACAACCTAGGTATAACAAGAAAGATAAAAATTCCAGCAAGAGCAATACCAAATCCTATACCAATTAATTTTAAATTTGCCGAACCTTCCTTTTTTAATCTATATTTTTCCCCTGTATCATTTTTTCGCGCAGGATTAATTGCATTTGCAATAATCAATCGACTTGCACGGAATGCAGGAAATACAGCAATTATACTTGTGATAATTATACCTATTAAAAGTGAACGGATGATTGTGCGAGGTAGTATTAAAAATTTCATAGGAATGATCCATATATCAAAATATTCAAAGATCCAATTCAATACAGGAGGTGCCACAACTGCACCCAAAAACGTTCCAATGACAGTACCTGTTATTGCTATAAAGAATCCTGATAATAAAACCATTTTAAATGAAAAAGATCGTTTTCCGCCAACAACTTGCAGTATTCCAAATTCCCTAATTCGCTCTTCAACAGAGGTTGTTAATATAGAGTTTATCAGAATACCTGTAATTAGCATCGAGAATGCAGTAATAAAATAGAAAGTTATTGTCATCATTGTTGATTGTTGTTCAATATTTTCAACTTGTTCCATTTTTGGAAGCGAAACTTGATAGTCAAATCCCATGATAACTTGAACTTTTTCTGCAATAATTCTAAGTTTACTTAAACTAGCACCGATATTTCGAGTATCATAAACATTTTGGGGATCTTTTATTGTTGCTTGTATAGAATTAATTTTTCCTTCTTGATTCATTAAATCTTGAGCAACCTGCAATTCAAAAATAATTAAAGTTGATTCTATTCTTGAAAAACGTAACTCTTGCTCTACGACAGCTTGAATAATAAAACTTTTTTCAGTGCTACCAAATTTTACAGTGATTTCATTTCCTTCGTGTGCATGATAAAGTCGTGCAGCACCTCTCGTTAGGATACAAAAACCCTCACGGATTGGACCAGTAAATGCCTTTTCTGTGCGAGTATAATCTGGATCATTATCACACAACCAGAGATTTCCCATTTCTCCACTATCTTGTTCTAATGTACTATTAATTCCATAAGCAATTATTGATTTTCTGACATTTAGATTAATTATTTCATCATATTTTTCTACTCGCATTATATTCCAAATTCGGGGGAAAAATGAATCAATTTCAGGTACAGATCCTTCTAGTTTTTCTGATATAATAGATTCGTCAAAATATGGATTATAGTTAAAATCTTGAGTTGTTATTTTCGTAATTGAAATATCTGCAGAACCGGATTCGCTTGTTGCTTGATCCAAATAAGAAAAACTCAAAGAATCAGATAAAGTACCAACTACTGTTAATAAAAATATACTGACTAAAACACCAGATATTCCAAAAATGGTTTTTACTTTTTGTTTTTTAAGATCATGAAAAGTATACTTTATCAAATTCATATTTCTCTCTCCTCTACTTTTAGTTCATGCAGATCTTCAAATTTTCTTTCAGATTGGCTAGTAAGAACAAATTCCTTGGCCTTATCAAAATCTTTAGTAAGAATAAGATCACATTTTCTACATTTGCTGTTTGGGTTATCATCATCAAAATAATTCCATATTTTACAAGCAGGACAATATTTTGCAACATAAAGTGTTGCTGCTTGACAATGTGGACAGAATAATTCAAATTCTTCACCTAAATAAAGGCGTTTGCATTTTTTACAATACAACTTTATCGGTTGTGTTTTTTCCCATTCTTTATCCAAATTATTTAGAATTAAACGGGCTTGTTCTCGAATTTGTTCTGCTTCAAATTTCATTTGTTGACGACGCTCAAAAAAGTTAGGTTTTCTCACATATTTTCCTTCTTTTTTCAATTTTCTGATTTTAACTTGAGAATAAATAAATCTACCTAGTACACTAACTCCAAAAACTGCTGTAAAGCTATATAAAATAACTGATAATGGACTTGGAGGATTATAAACAAATAATGTAATCTTTTCAAATTCTCGATTACCTTCAATATCATAAACTACCAATATGATTTCTAAAGGATATCCGTTATCATATTCTAATGTATCAATTAAAACTGAAATGGTGTTATTATTGCTGATCACTACATCAATTCGATGATTATCAACCCACATTTCTGTTCGGACGAAATCAATTGGAGAATCATCTTGAATAAACACTGTAAAGTTAAAAATTCCACTAATTGTATCTCTATCAGAAAATCCTTCAAAAATAAGGTTTGGCTTAGTATAATCTTTTGAAATATTAATATTAATAGAAATTTCTCTGATTCTCCAACCTGTGTATTGTATTGGCTCTCCTGAATCATCTGTTGAGAAATAGAATTGAAGAATTACATCCTTAAAATTATAATCAGAAATATCAATGGCAATAGATTTAAAATCTAAACCATTCGTTTCTTTATCAAATTTTATCAATGAATTCCAAGATTTTCCATAATTATCTGAAATTAATATTTCAGCAAAATCATTTCCATCATTTCCATCACTATCAAATCTTAATCTATGTGTTAAAAAAAGATAAACTTCATGACTTGCATTTATATTAAGAATAGGAGTATATAGGCTTGTTTTATAATTATATCCATATCCTAAATAATCTCCATCTCCAGAGTACCATTCATTTGGTTGATATGAATTATTAATGTTTTTCACTTGATGCCAACCTGCTATTTGGATATTCCAAGATGAAAAAGATTGATTAGATGGAAATCCTCCAATTACTGCATTCTCTTCTTGAATTGGGTTATAATAGGGGAATTTTTTGCTTGAAGTTTTTTGTAAATCTTCTATTTTAAACCAACTCGTAGAAACATTGAATTTTGAGTCAAAGGCATGAAATCTAAAGGTCATATTCGAAAAATCTATACAAGAAAGGAATGCGGAATAAATGATCTCATTTTCAAATGAATTTGTAAATTTACCTGTTTCCCAAATACCTTGTTGGTTAAACAATGTATAGTTTTGATTGTTAATTTCTAGTAATACAGTATCAGGTAGATTTCCATCTTCATCCCAATAACCTATTGTAAATTGAATATTTTCAAAATTTGTTCCATTTTTAGTTTGATAAAGAGGGATCTCTTGATTTTCAAGCGAAAAAGCCGTATTTAATATTGGTTTGTGAGAATTATTGCTATAATTCATGGTTACTGAAAAATGATCTAAAAGAATGCCCTTTTTATATATCCATTTATCAGAGTTTGCCACAATTCGCAATCTAATTTGAATATAATTCCCTTTATAGTCTGAAAGATTATAGTGAAGCATACTCCAATCGAATTGATTATATGTCCAAGATTCTAATAACTCCCAATTGGATCGATTAGGGTTAATTTCCAAATTTAAAGAATCTCCTTTATTAATGCTTAATCTCATTCCTAAAGAAAGAATTGGAGAAATAGTTTCAATACTATTATTTTCTAAAAAGATAATTGGAGAATATAAATCATAGGTTCCTGATATATTTTCATAAGAGTATAAAGGAGTTTGATCAGTTAGAATTGGGCTTGAATATGTATTACTAAGATTGGCAATTCCAAAATACCAAGCCGACCAGTTATTTTCTTGAGTGCGTAAATATCGACTTTCATATAATTGTGGAACAATAATTTTTTGCCATCCTGTTCTAAATTCATTTATCTTATTATTTAAGTAAATATTTTTCGAATCTTGATCATAATTCCAGAGATTGATGTCTGAATTTTGCTCTGTGGTGAAGTTTGTGCCAACAAAATGATGAATTGGATTAATAATTAGAGATTTAGAATTATTTTTTAAATAATATATGGATAAATTTCCTGTTCTGGCAATATAGTAATATGAATAATTTCCAGGATTCTGAAATTTAACTTCAACATAATAAATCGCACCATTTTCATAATTTGTATCTCCCTCAACAGATTGAATTAATGAATAATTTTTAGACAAGGAAGGAAAGATTATGTCGATGAAAGTGGCTGGAACATTATCATCTTGGGTGTAATTAACTTCAAATCGATAAGTGTCTAACGTATCATTATAATTTAGATCTGAATCAATACTAACAATTGGATTGGCTAAAGTTGGTGCATTTGTCAAATTTACTTTCGTGACTTGTAATGAACACGATCCAGAACCAGATATTGCCTTAATAACTAAATAAAAGGTATCACTGTCATTAAGATTAGTAAAATAAATAATTTCATCTGAACTACCCGTTTGCGTTGAAGATGCTTCTAAAATTGGCTCTCCTGACAAAGAACAATCTTTATTGTATAAATACATATCGATATCGAAATTTGAAAATAATCCTTCATCATTTGTTAAATTAAATAGATAAAGTTGGTCCTTTTCAAGTGAAACATTAAGTGCAAAAACGTGTCGTGAGAATGGATCACTATTTGATGCAGTAAGTTCTATCTGGTAATTATGATTTAAATCAATACTATTTTGGAGCATATTAAATACTGCTTCTGGATTCATTCTGCCATAACCTTCAAATCTATCCTTTTGACCTCTATTTACTACAGGACTATTTGTAGATTCATCATAAGGTGTGAAAGGATTATCTTCACGGGCTTGATTTGTCTCTGAAGCAGTCATTAAAAGATAATTTTTTATTTTTAATGCTTCTAAGGTTTTATTAATTCCTGAATTCCAATAATTCCATCCACCTAAATAATCAACAATTAAATTGTAAATTCCAGCTACAACTGCTGCTGAAACTGAAGTTCCAGTAATACAAGATAAATCATTTTTTATTAAATCTTTTGTTTGGTTATTATTATCTCCCATATTTGAATCTGCAGTAATTACCATTTGATGATTAAGCAGTAAACTACCTCCTGGGGCTAATAGATCAGGCATACGATTGTTCTTATTATCACCAGCTTGAGAAGTATAATAGGTCAGTTGATCTTGATCATTGGTCGCTCCAATAACTAAAGCTTTATCATTAAGTGCCATTGCGTTTAGCTTATTTGATATTCCATAATTTCCGGCTGCAATAATTACCATACAACCTTTTTTTATAATTTCATCAATTAGTTGTGTAAATGGTCTTTCCAAACTTGAAGGAATATCTATTGTTGCGATTGAAAGTAGAAGAGTTATTATATGCTTTGATTGAATATTCGTTATAACATGCTCTAATCCAGAAATTATATCCGAGATGTATCCTTTACCAGAAGAATTTAATTCTTTTATCATTGAAATATGTGTTTCTGGTGCTAAACCAGAATATTCGCTTGTATCACTTGGATATCCTTTAGGAGAAAAAATTGCTTGAATTTGTATCGAAAATTGTGGATTCTGTTCAAGATTTTTATGATAAGAAAAAACAATATCATAAATTCCTGGTTTTTTAGAAGTATCGAAAAATCCTGAAGTGTCCCATGTTAATTCTAATGGAATACTGGAAGTTTCATTAATAATATTTCCATTTCTATACAATCTTAACTTATAATCAAGCATGGGTGAAAATATGGACAGATTTGCATTAATATTAAGAATATCTAATGCATTTTCATCCATTTCAAAAGATGCTAGTTTAATATCATACCATCCTTCAGAAAGATAATGTGGATAGAAATATTCTTTATGATTGATAGATGCAGATTTTGTAAGGTAAAATTCATTATTCGAATGATTAGACATGGCTGAAACATTATTATTCCCCCCAATAATAGCACTCATTGCAGTTCCATGCCCATTATCATCATAAGGCTGACTAAAATTGGAAATTCCATCTGTCCATCCTATTACTTTCTTTGAAAAATTCTCATCTTGATAAGAATTATTAAAAAATGGATGGGAAATATCAACACCTGTATCAATTATCGCTATCGATGCGTTGGAAGTTCCTTTAATGCTAAAATTATTCATATTGTATATTTCTGGGTAGTAGTTTATCTGATCTTGAATTGAATTCATTTGAATTTCTGCTATTGGATCTTCAAAATAATCAACAGGAGGAAAAGACTCAATAAAGAAACCCAGATATTCTTGTGAATTATTTATTGTTCCTGAAAATCCATTAATATAGTTCCAAGGTAATTGCTCAATAATTCCTCCTAGTGAAGAAAAAAGGTCAAATAATGAACTATTATCAACTATTGTAATTGGATTTTGATAAATAAAGAAAAACCTATGTGTTTTATTATCGAATAGATTTGAAGCACTTTTAATTTGAACGTTATTAATATTGCTAATGTTGTTTGAGATTAAATCGTTAGTTGTTTTCATTTGATCTTGAATATATTTTGATTTTAAAAAATCAATTGGAATACTTGAAACTAAGGGACTAGAAAGAAGAATTAAAGAGACAAAAAGAAAATAAGAGAATTTTTTGGTATAATATTGTTTACCCATTTTTGTTTTCACCTTTTTCGAGTTGCTCGTTGAAAAATTCTGTTAGATTCTTTCTATGCCAAGAAGATTCTCTTAGTGATTGGCCAAATAACAAACTTTCTCGACGTTGATATTCAAAATCTTCTTTTGAATAATGAATTTTATATTTATATGTTAAAAATAACGTTAACCCACCAATTAAAATGGGACTTATAATTTTTGCTACTCTTAACAAATAAGGCTCTTGGATTTTAACTGAGATCGAGTTACTATAAACGTTATATAATGAGCCAAAGAAATATGAAATCTCTGCAGGACGTATGTTATATACACCCTTTGAATGTAAAGATCTAAGAGTATATTGAAATTCGAAGGTTTGATTTATATCAAGAAAACTAATTTCTTGAAGTGTTATACCTTCATATAAGATAAATGCTCCAGCAAAATATGAATCAGCATCATCAACAATTATATCAGATAAAGGAATTGTTCCTGAATTCTTAACTTTTATTGTAATTTCAATATAATCTCCCATTATTAACACATCTTGAGATATTTCTTTGGACAATTCAATCTCAAAATTCCCCAATAAAAGTGGTGGAGGTGAAATAACTTGCAGTAAACTATTCTCTTCACAATGAATCTGGAATGCTGAAGGGAGTAAATATCCGCGAGTATTTACCTTTAAATAGACTAATTCAATCGTTTTAGATTGATTATAACTTAATTCATTTATATAAATATGATCTGATTGGTTCAAATATTGCCATCCTTCAAAAGGTTTGCTGAATTGAAGATCTAATCCGAAAATTGGTTCTGAATTTAAGTTCGAAATGCGAATAAAGATGGATACATTCTGATTTATTTCGTAATAATTAGAATCTTCTGGATTTAGATATTCGATTAATAATTGATATAATGGATTATAGTTTTCTGATTTATTATAATCTAAAGGGAATGAAAGGAAGTCTTGATATGATATTGCATTCATTTGAGAATTTGATTCATTAAATTGAACTTCATTATTCCAACTTACATTTAGTGAAGGAAAGATAATACTATTTGGAAGATAAAAAAACAATGATATATTTTGGATTTTTTGCCGGCTTGTTAAATTTTTGCATGAAAATGACAAAATTCCTTCTTTTAGGGTGTAATTTCCAGCCATACTCTGAAAAATTGTTCTATTTGCAATGTGTATTAATGTATGATTTATTAAATTCGGAATTCTACCCATTTGAAGTAATTCTACAGAAATATTGTAAGCTGGAATGGTACCGATATTTTCTAGCGATACATTATACAAATACAGTGAAGTTTTATCATCAATTAGTGAAAGTTGACTTGATATTGATATTATTGCACTTTGAGAAGTCATTAATGTAATTGAGTTCGATTTGCTAAAGTATTGATTATTTCCATATGATGAACAATATAGTATTTGAGACTGATTATGAAAAATCCTTTGATTTATACGATCTTGAAATTCTACTTGAATAAAATCAAGGTATAAATTGAAAGGTTCATTATTTTCATATGTAATTCTGAATAAAATATCCATATTCTGATTTTTATCCCAGTAATTGCTTAAATTGTAGTTGTTATTTGAAAGTGTTAAATTAATCTGAGTTATTTCATTATTTATCGTTCTACTTAAAATTGATTGAAATCCATCTCCACTTTCTCCTGTAGAATTATGATTATAAATTTCAATTTGTACATTTGTATTTGGAACACTACTTTTTGCAAGTAGATTTAGAAAAATTGCATCTAGGCTTATTGTTTTATTAGTAATATGAAGAATCTTTGAATTATTATTAAAAAAGAGATATTGTTGAATCTGGTATGTATTTCCATAGTATTCAGAAGAAATTTCCCAGAATAAATCATCATGTGCAAAAAAAGTATTATTTTCTGATGTTTCTATATTTTCTTGACCTATTGCAATAATTGGTTCATGAGGTGGTTGTGTATTTATTGAAAATCCTTGAATCTTAGAATACTTATCACTCATGTTTAAAAGGCCGTTATTTATTGATATTGAGAAATTTTCACCTGGATCTAATTTCCAATTTTCTGGATTAAAAATACTTTCTGAAGAATTCCAAATTTTGGGGTTTAAGGCAATTCTACCAAATGCATCTGCATTATCAATAAGAAGTTGAGTAAATTCCGGACTATAAGGAAATAATCTATTAATATTTAAATCTAAAAGGTTCGGATAAAGTGTGTTATAATTTCCTGTATTATTCAAATCCAACATAAAAAAACGTGGATTATCTTGATGAAAGAGATCTTCAATGGTATAGCCTAAAGATTCTAAGATATTAACAATTAAATCACTATTATAACCCATGATTTCAAACATATTTTGATCTAAACCCAAAATTGTTAATTTTGCTGTTGGATTGTTTGTAATTCCTATCACAGTTAAATTAAGTTCTTTTCCCCAGACTGAAAAGTTATTCGGATTATTTACAACTACATCTATTGCTGGAGAATTATCTGAATTTAAAACATTTGTTGGTGAACCTGATTTAATTTCCTTCCGAATTAAAAGAGAAGGTTCAACTGGATCAATAATATAATCGAAAGAAAGCGCTTGAATTGGAGCAATATAACTGCCAGATAATCCAAATCCAAAACCACCAGAAACATCCATTGAAATATTAAGTAATGATCCTAGTTCAGGAAAATCCATTAGTAACTCTAAGAAATTTACATAATCTGAACTATTCTTATAATTTACAGGAACTGTTGTAAGCATGGTTAACGAATTTTTTGTAATCCATTTAACTTTAAAACTATAATCATCTAAAAACGAAAAATCTGCATCTTCATTAAACATATAGAGAAGATTTTCTATCTGGTCGAAGCTTTCTTTATTAAATGGAAATATATCTGGTTCCATATTAGTAACTTCTCCAAATATTAACCCAATATCGATTTTACTTAATGATATTCCATCTGGAGAATTATAGCATTTAGATGATATCGAAATTTCAGAACCGCTAAAATTTAATGCTTCAAAAAGATTGAAATGATAAATATGAGATTTTTGTTGTATTTTTGAATTTTCAATACCTTCATATTGTACAGAAAAGAAAATTAAATTATTTGTTCTATTTATATAAGATTTCTCGCTTGAATTAGTATTTGATGGATTATTTGAATCAGAATTGGTATTTTGAAAAGAAGCCACATTAAACAGTGAATTACTGCTTTGTAAAGGAGATAAATCAAATGATAATCTAATTTGATCATAAATCATTGAATTTATTCCATTATTTAAAAAATCAAATTTCTTCAAATAAAGTAAAGAACTTTGAATATAATGTGTATCTAAATAAGAATTTGAGAGAATTCGTTTATAATCCAGTGTTTTCCAATATCCATCTTGAGGTAGATTTGATAGGGTTAAATTAAAATAATTACTCCATTCTGGTGTCAAGCCATAATATTCAAATAAATATCCTTTATTAGGGTCTTCAGTTTTATTTAAAAGGAGAAAATCTATTTTAAGTCTATTTTTAAGAATTTCTAATATTCGAACTTGTTGAGTAGTTATATTTTTTGATGTACTTCCTCCTTCAAAATACAGATAAAACTTGAAATAATTCTTGGAAATGGGAATATAATTTGGATTTTCGTTATTAATTGGATAAGGATTGATTTCAGGGATAATTCCATTAGACATAGTTAAATAAAATGCTGCTTCAGAAAATGCAGGATCTGATAAATCAATTCCATCTAGTGCGTTTGTGTCATTAGTACAATAAGATTGTTGAATTAAATTGTGAGAGCCACCGATATTAAACTTAATTTGTTCTGCATATAATTCATTTCCAGATATATCAGATGAAATTGGAGAAAAAATAGATGGTTTGGCTTTATTGCTATTATTATTATTATTTTCTATTATTATTTTATTAAAACTATTTCGAAAACTAAGTATAATTGAAGGTGAAAGAAACCAGAATAATATAATAATCAATATCAATCTTTGCTTGCTTTTTTTTCGTTTGTTTTGAATAAAAAACACCTGCAAACGCATTTTGAACTTTCTTTTTTTAAGTATTTTTTAATACCCCCTAATAATCATTCTTATTATAATGTTTCTCGGAATATTTCGATTAGATTTTGATTTCGTAATTTGCGCATTAACCATCTCATTCCAATAAACAAAGTAATTAGTGATACTGAATAAATAATCAATATAATATCCCATGGTACTGCAATAATTCGTGGACTTCGTATAAAAAGGGTCATATTTTCACTTAATCCTAACGCCATTAAATATCCTATAATACTTCCTGAAGTAGAACTTGATAATAATAGAATTAAGTTTTCGAGTAAGAATAGATGTTCAATTTCACGACCATGAAGACCTAATGTCCGTAAAATTCCAATTTCTCGCTTTCTTTCTAAGATTGATGAATATGATGAACTAATTAATCCAAATAAAGCAATTAACACGGTTCCAATTAAAATTGCGAGAAATAAATATTTAACAACTAAAAATGCTTGTTCCGCTTCATTAATTCCTTGAGATGTAACATCCACTTCGATTTTATAATTGTCTTTTAATTTAGATTCAATACTAGATGCAACTTTTATTGGATCATAACCTGTTTTTATTTTAATGAATATTTTATCTAAAAATGCATCATTTCCACCTGGAATATTCATACATTCAGTATAGTGGTCTGGAGATATCAATACACCACCCGCTCTAAAAGCAGCACCAATACCACTTTCACTGAAGCGTGATTGCATACCTGGCATGGATTTTGCGACTCCAACAATTCTGCAAAGAAATGGTTCTTCTTCAGTACCTCGGGTAATTGTTAATCTTGCAATATCTCCTAAATGAATTCTGAGATTTGAAGCAATTGAAGCAGAAATTATAACTCCTATTTCAGAAGCATTGTAAAGAGCATTAAAAGCAGACTCCTTATTTCCTTCAGTAAATGTAATGTAGTTTTGATAGACTGTATCAATATAATTTTGATCTACAGCATACATCCTTACTTCATTCGATTGAAAATTAATATAATCTCCTAAAGTGATTTCAAAATCTTTATTTTCTTCAGAATATATGTCTTCCAAATCATGTACGCTTGCAATTACAGAAGAAACGCGCTCAATTCCATCTATTTGCATTAATTTCTCGGTGATTGCTACTGTAGGTGCTTTTAAATCATAGCTGTCTGGTCGAAGGACTAAATCTGAACCTTCTTCATATTGAATTAACCCACCTACTTGTTTAATTTGAATTTGCACCATACTTGTTGTAAAAATTATAAAGGAAAAAGAGAGTACAAACATGATACTTGTCGACAAATTGCGACGCTGATATCTGTGAACTGTGATTCTTACAATATTCATTAATTTTTGATTAAAAGTTTCAAATATCTTCACAAGTAATCGAATTAGTATCGGCATAAATCCGATTGCCATTATTGAAACTCCAATTAAAAATACCATCATTGTGATAATTAAAACGGAAGCAAGAATTCCAAATTGAAAAGAAATAATTATTCGTGGGAGCAAGAAGTAAATAAATCCCGCATTTGCAGCCAATATAATTCCAATAATTATAAGGCGGACATTAGCACTTCCTTCTTTTTCCATGTGGTATACTTCATCAGAAGTCCTATATGGATTAATACTTTCGACAATTTTCATTCTCATAACTTTTAGTGCAGGAGAAATGGAGACTACTGTTGAAACTCCAACACCTATAAGATAGGAAGAAATTATTGTCATTGGAGCGATGAAAAATGCTATTGATGTATAAATCCCATTTTCAATAAGCAATCTTTCTCCAAATGGGATTCCAATATATCTAATTGCTAAAGTGGCTAAAATAATTCCTAAAGTTGTTCCACTAAACGAAATAAATGAACTTTGGATTAAGATCAATTTTAAATTATATGTTTTTCGTGCTCCCAGTACTCTATTTATTCCAAATTCTTTTATTCGCTCTTCTACAGAAGTAGAAAGAATAGCATTAATTAAAATACCTGAAATTAGCATGGAAATAATACCAATTGTGATAAACAGAATATTCATTGTTAAGGTTAAAAACTCAGATACAAACAATAGTTCTAATTTTGGATAATCCATTTTCCAAGAGTCTAATCCTAATTCTGTCAAGACATCTGCACCAATTTGTGCAATATACTTCTCAGTTCCTTTAACATTGCGAACATCATATACTCCTTCCGCATCGCTAAGTTTGAGTAGTAATCGATTAACTTTATAATTCCATGTATAATTTTCAGCAAAATTGGAATTGTTATTGCATAAATCCGCTATATTTCCCCACCAAGTGAGATCTACTATGAATTCAGGCTCTTCATCTATAGGAAATTTCAATTTTTGACCATATGTGCTTGCTATAGTCAGATTTATTGATGAGTTTAATGGTTTGACGAAAAGATGGATCTTATCTCCTAAATTTAATTTTTTTATTTTAGCATAACTTTCAGAAACAAGACATTGATTAACTGGTAAACCTTTTGAAATATTCAAGTTATTATTTAAATTTTGAAATGAACCAAATTTTAATTCTTCTTCTAAAGTAATATTTAGTGCACATATCCATATTTTCTTTTGATTTGCTCCAATTGATTCATTTTGATTGATAAACTCGCTTCGAAAATAACCTCGGGGCACGATATCTCCTATTTCATTAGTTGCATCATGGATTTTTGGAATTATATCTTGAAAATCAAAATATCCTGTAAAATTTTCATCATTAGTGGAAATTGGTCTTTTTGAAAGAACCATATCTTGTGTTCCAGCATCTAGTGTAAGAAAGTCAATAAAATTATAAGAAACTGAATCTGTGATGATAGAAACAGAAGTTAATAGAAGTAAACTTACAGTTATACCTAAAATACCGAATAATGTCCGGGTTTTTTGCCGAAATAAATCTTTAATTGCATAAATCCAAAGAAATGTATTCATAGATGCTATTTCAATCTCCTTAAAGTATATCTTCTTAAGGTACTAAACAATTTCAGATCCTTGTTGAGTATTTTCTATATAAATAACACCGCTCCTAATTTGACCGTTAATTTCTTTACGTTCAATTAATTCTTCCACTACATCATCAAAATGCAAAGGTAAGTTTGTAATGATTTCATCATCGATTTGCTCTTTTATAAAAGCTAATCTAATTTCAAACTTTTGCTGCAGTATTTGTTCTCTAACTATTGATAGTATCTTCTTTTCACACATCTCTTTATATTGAGCTTGAAGCTTTAATCGTGCTTCACGCATTTCAGGTGTTTCTTTCAAACCAGAGATTTCTAATCCCGTAATTATTTTTCCATCTCTTAGATGTACAACTCTTGAACAATATTCTGACACTGCAGCATCGTGAGTTGCAGCAATAAATGTGGCACCTTTTCTATTTAGATCTCGTAGTAAATTCAATATTTCTATCCCAGTTTTCGAATCTAAATCACCTGTTGGTTCATCAAGTAATACTATTGATGGATCATTGGCAAATGCACGTGCAATTGCAACTCTTTGTTGTTCTCCACCGGATAATTCTGATGGTGTGTGATCAGCGCGATCATCAAGTTTTACAAGTTTTAATAATTCCATTGCTTTTCGTTTTCTTGCACGTTTTGATAATCTACCTTGAAAATGAAGGGGTATCATTACATTTTCTAAAGCAGTTAACAAAGGGAGGAGGTTATAAAATTGAAAGACATAACCTATTTTGTCTCGACGTAAATCTGCGAGTTGATTCTCATCTAATCTTGACATATCTTGATTATCTAAATATATCTTTCCTCGAGTAGGATAATCTAGACCCCCAATTAGATTTAACAGAGTTGTTTTACCACATCCAGATGGACCCATTAAACCAACAAATTCCCCTGGTTTAATTTTTAGATCAACTCCCCTTAATGCGGGGACTGCAGTAGTTCCTAATAAGTAAGTTTTATGAATTCCTTCAACAATTATTTTATATTTGGATGAGATCTGCGATTGCATTTCAGATTTTTGAGTTGCGCGTCTAAGGACCAATTATTTTCCCTTCTTTTTTTTTATAGTTTAACTAATGTTTTTAAGTCTGCGATCAATAAAAATTCCATCCTTCTATTCTAACAGAATTCTAATAAAAATGGCTGGAAAAAAAGAACTAGTTGTAAATTCTTGTGAATTCTTTTGATTTCTTAAGAAAAATAGTATCTTACATCTGAATCTCCTATTATATCAAGACTTTGGTTTTTTTGCTTATTTAATACATGAACGTATTTCTTCTTCCATTGCAAGAAAATCTCTGGCATTTTCTGCTAATATAGTTTCTAGTAATTTGACCTTTAGCGATTTTATCTTTAATTGTTCTTCTAATGTTAATTTATCTTCATTTACATGAGAAAGTTCATCATATAACCGCTTTACTTCATCAAAACTGAAATAAGAGATTTCTTTTATAATTTTTATATAATTTTTGATAACCAATTCTATCTTTTCTTTAATTGTAGGAATAAATTCCATAAAAGGGGTAGCATTACCTGTTTTTTCAAATTCCTTAATATATTTTATATAATTATCAAAAAATTCATCAAAAATTACAGTAATTTCATCTTGAACCAATTCTATTTTAAATTCTGGATTTGAAAATACAGTAAATGTTATATTTCCTCGAGATAATGAAGACATTTGTAAATTTCCTCCTTGGATTTGAAAACTTGATAAATTTTTAACATTTATTTCTTCAGCAAATTTTGACATAGCATTTAAAAACATTGGAATTAACTCAAGATCAAATTGTGGATTATTTGCTTGATTTAATATTGATTTCAAACTGTTATCTGAAGTTTCTGCTATTAAAAGTGTCCTTCCATTTGAATCACTAATCATTATTCCATAAATCCAATAAGAAGGTGTCTGAATTTTTTCTTCAAATGGCACTTCTTCTGAAATTCTTTCATGTAATTCTTCTTTAAATAATAATTCAATACTTTTAATAACTTGTTCATAATAAGATTCTCCTTTTTTTGTTAATGAAATAATTATTTTCCCATTTTTCTCTTTTGTTTCTAATAATCCTGAATCTTTATACGATGTTACCAAACTATGTATTTTAGAATAAGTTCCTTTTAACAATAATGATAAATTTTCCATCGAAACTTCTTGATTTTCAGAAAGCATTTGGAATAACTCAGTATTCAAGCGAATTAATTTTGTATTCAGTTTTGCTTCTCGATCAAGACCAGATATTTTGAAAATGTCTGCGAATGCATTTATAGTGCTTACTAAATATGAAGGTTTTATAGATGTAAAATACCAATTAAAAATCATCTCCTCTTGTTCATTTTTTTTGCGTTTTAAATCATTTAAAGCCTTTTTTATTTTATCCTGCTGAAATGTGTCAATAAGATCAACTTTATGAATTAGAAAAAAGATATCTGCATCTTTCACTCGGCTAGATTGTAGTGGTAATGCTTTTATAATGTAATCTGTAATAATTTTTGGAGCGCTACGAGCGTCTATAACATTAATAATTACTTCACTTTCATCAAAAATATCTTGTTGTTCCCCAAACCATCTATCAAATTCCTGTCCTGCTAGATCGAATACATATAATTTTTGAATGAAACGATAAGATTTGTTTTCATAACTAATTGTCGGCTCTAATGGATTTTCCAATAATTTGAAGATATTTTCCCCTTCGAAAAACCATTTTCTCAACGTGGATTTTCCCGCTGAGCTCGATCCTACTAGTACTATTTTCTTTACCATCTAGAAGTAAGATGTGAGTTATTGCTAAATTCTTTCCCAAAAATATTTAATACTATTTTTTCAAAAAATGAAATAACTTAGTTAAATTTAACATTAAATTAACTTGAAATATTAATTTTTAATTAATTATACTAATTATCTTGAAATGTAAATGTATGTTAGTCGGATTAGATAACTGTGTTAGGTCTAAAAAATAAAATATTTTCCCTTGAAATAAGCAAAGAATGCACTCCCTCAATAATATTGATACAAAGGTCCAGCAAATCTCCGATCCATTAATCAAAAATATATTTATTAATCGTTTGAATTTGTGCCGCCCTGCAATTAAATTGCCCAATAATTTTAATATCTATCTTTGATCGCTTCATTTGTAAATCGAATTCTAGCTAAAAGAAAAAAAATGTTTGATTTGCCTATCAAATTCACAGATCTATTTTATTTCAAAGAGCTCATTTTTTTACGAATACCACCTTCTCCTTTTAAGATCAATGCAGTTCCCATTTCTACTGTTTCTTCTATTGTATGACCGCATGGGATATAATGTGTTTCGAGTGCATCCCGAATAAGATCGTATTTTGGTGTCCAAGGAACGTATGCGATGATAGGTTTTCGATATTTATTCCCTATTTGCATGATTGAGCGGCCTAATCGCATTGAAAGTTGGGGAACTTGTGGAACTAATAAAGTGAATATCATTTCGACATTTGGTGCATTTAGTAAATATTCTAATATATTAACGATGTCATCATCAGTACCTGAACCTGTAATGTCAATTGGGTTATTTAATCCTGCAATTCGCGATGCAACAGGATTTAAAAGGAAACTAATATCTTCTTTTTGTTTATCTGTAAACTTTGTGAGTTTAAGGCCGTATTTGTCCATGATGTCTGCACAAATTACTCCATGTCCTCCAGAAACGGAGAGAACTGCAATTTTATCACGATGAATTGACATAGTTGAATATTTTCTAAATGGATTTGCGAGCATCGAATAGGTTTTCAAAGTGTTTGTTAGATCTTGTTCAGTTGATGGATTTATAACACTGAATTGTTTATATGCTCCCTTCATGATACTTCCATCTGCTGCAAGAGAACCTGTATGAGAACCTGCTGCAATTTTTCCAGCACTTGAAACTCCACCTGAATAAACAACAACATCTTTTCTGGATAATCGGGCTCTTTCACAAAATTTCCTTCCATCACCAGGATGAAATCCTTCTAAATAAAAAGCAATTACATCTGTATTTGGATCTTTTTCAAAATACTTCAATAACATAGCTTCATTAACCATAGCCTTATTTCCTATTGAAACTGCAGTGCTAATTCCAATGTCGCGTTCTTTACAGTTTATAAAAAATTGATCGATCAATACTCCTCCACTTTGACTGATTACTGCAACATTTCCTTGTTTTGGTTTTACAAGTCTTTCTGAAGGTAGGAAAAATGTATCAACAATTGGAGGGCTATATACTCCGATGCAATTTGGGCCAATAAAAGGCATTCCTTTATCGATGCAAAAATTAACTAATTCATCTTGTTTCTTTTTTCCTTCTTGTCCTATTTCTGCAAAACCCCCTCCAATAATTACTGCTCCCTTTACTCCAAATTCTGCAATGTCTTTAATTACAGGAAGGGTATGTCTCGCGCTAACTGCTACAACTGCTAAATCAGGAACCTCTGGTAATTTATCTAAAGATTGATATACTTTATGACCATCGATTTCACTGGCACGAGGTGTGATTCCATATGTCTTTGTCTTCATTTCAATAAGATTTTTTGAAAACATTGCATTTCCTGGGTGATCAGGATTACGACTAGATAACCCTATAATTACTGTACTTTTTGGACGAAAAATCGGTGTAAGATCGAAATCATAATCGAGGGAATTTTCATTCGATTGCATATTTAAATAAAATTACAGTTGGAATTAAATTTTTGTACAATAAAAAAAAACACGTTCTTTGTTGTTCTTTATTTACAATATCACGAGAGATCAAAGTATTACTTGATGAATAGATCAAAAACGTGTTAATTACAATTGAATTGTGAATGAAAAGAAGAAAATTTTATAGGGTGGCAGATTGATTAATTAATCATTACAGTCAATGATTGATCGAGATATGGGAAAAAAAGTGAAAAAAAATAAGGATGATATTTTAATCCCGCCAGAAATTGTTTCGGCCTTCAAATTGAAGGATACTGGATATAATCTTCTTCTTAAAGGTCGTGCTGGTGTGGGAAAAACAACTTTTGCCATGTCTTTGCTATCCTTTTTTAAAGAATTTACACCAGTATATTTAAGTACACGAGTGGCACCTTCTTCTCTTTATTCACAATTTCCTTGGCTTAGGGATCGTTTAGCTCCAGAAAATATTTTGGATGCAACACGAACTTATATTCCTCCAACACATGATCCTAAAGGTAGCCAAATGAAAGAGCATTTGATGCAAACAATTCGATTTCAGACTATTCCAGAATTTTTAAAAATAATTTATGAAAAAGTTGCTCAATATGAGAATCCAATAATTGTTATTGATTCATGGGATGCCATTATCGGACCTGGTCGTAATAAAAATGATCAAGTAGAAACTCTTTTTACTGAATTTATACGTCAAAGCAATTCAAAATTAATATTAATAGCAGAATCAGATACACACGGTTTTCTTGATTATATTGTGGATGGAATTATTACTTTACGGGATGGTGAAATAGGAGGTCGTACATTTCGAACTGTAGAAATTAATAAAATTCGCGCTGTAGAAAGAAAACAGAAACAATATGCTTATACTCTATATCAGAATAAATTTAGATATTTACCCCCATTTAAAAAGGAAAAATTGACTAATATTGCCCAGTATGAACCATCTAGTGACAAGGAAGATCTCTTTTCAACAGGAAATCGTGCGCTTGATGAAATCTATGGGGGTGGATTACGTCCTGGAACATTTAATTTGCTAGAAGTTGAATCCAGTGTTCCAATTTCTTCTATTTCTTCAATTTTTATCGGTTTACTTTGTCAATTTATTCAAAATGGGCGTGGTGCCATTATTCGTGCATCTGATGGTATAAATAGTGATCTACTTGATAAAAAGCGATTGTTTCTTTATTTACCCACAGATCGAATAAGTAAATATATGAAAATTCTTCAAAATCAAATATCTGATAGAAAAGAAATTCGCCCGTATATTCGTCAAGTGGACGATGAAAACTTTAATGAGATTTTCTTTGATACTTATTCTAAACTCTCAAGTATTTCCAAATTTCAACCAGTGTTTGCTGGTATTTCATATGATAATCTTCAATTCATGGTAGATTTCAATAAGACTATTGGACTTTTTGACAAACACTTAAAATTAATAAGGAATTCAAATGTAATTGAATTGGGTATCATTAACTCATCTAAAAATGAAAAAAATGAATTAGAAAAATATTCTACTTTAACAGCAGATTTGAGTTATATTGCTTCTACCCATATAAAGGTAATTGAACGGCATGGAACGATTATGATTTTTTCCGTAAAACCTCGAAACTCCAGTTTGTTTGCAATGAAGACAATTTATGATAAGGGATTTCCACAAATTGAACTACTTCCCATAGTATAGGAGAATGAAATTTAATTATGAGAATTCAAAAAAAAATTTGCTTGCTTGGCAGTGATGGAGTGGGCAAAACTTCAGTTGTTGTCCGTTTCACCAAAGGAACATTCTCAAATTCGTATTTAGTAACATTGGGTGTTGATTTTTATGAGTATACATTTATAAAAAAGAATGAAAAAGAAAAAAGAGAATTAATTGTTCAGATATGGGATTTAGCTTCACAACGAAGTTTTCAAACAATGCGTTCTCAATATTTATCTTACAGTAATTTTGTTATAATTGTTGTAGATTATAATAGAATTACACCAGACTTTATCAAACCTTGGATTGCTGATATTAAGAAACATGCAGGTAAAGATGTTCCATTTCTAATTGCTTTGAATAAAATTGATTTGTTAAATAGTGAAGAAGAATCAAAAGTGGTAAAGGAATTAGAATCAGAATATAATGTGAAGGTTTTCGCAACTTCTGCAAAAACTGGTGAAAATATAGTAGAAATGTTTCAATATATTGCAGATTCTTTATGGTAATATTTTAAATAATAATATTCTTCATTTTATCTAGTTGAATATATCTAATATTTTACATGATAAACGCTTTTTTGTAAATTTTTAGGAACTTTTTGACTCAAATTTATAAATATATCTCCACTTTTTATATCGAACCTAATTTTCCCTAAAAATTTGATAAAAAATATCGAATCAATTTAGTGCTTTAATTTAGTGCTGATTTTGTTATGAAATAATAAGTTTTCAAGCTTGTCTTTCTCAAATTCAGTGCTTGTACGATCTTGACAAAATAAATTTATATACACGGAAATTATATTGAATAAATATTGGAGATATAGGGCAAAACTTATTCGCACTTAAAGAAATTGGTTTCTAAAAAAGACTTAATTTACCAATCTTTTTATAACTTAGAACAATTTTAAAAGTAATACTATTTAAGCTTATTTTTCCTATATTGTATCAAAAAGAAAAGAGCGAATTTGGAAGATGCCAATTGGAATTGTATTAACTGAATGGGATTCAACTATGGGGACGATTATTCGGAAATCATTCCCGAAATCAATACATCTATCAAAAGATGAAGTTAATAAAATACTTATGTCTCATTCCATTTCTAAAACTAAGCAACCAGAAATTATCGATTTACGATTTCAACATAAGATTATCATTAGTTTTTGCCCAAAAGATAAAATTGTGCAATTGGGATATTCTATGTTAATTGTTATATTCCATGAAGATGAACAATCAGAAATCCCCCTTTTTAAGGAAAAGCTATTCCATCAAGGGAATCATCTTTTTTCTCTTAATTATTCGCAACGAAATAAGTATTTTAAGCAAATTGCCTATGAAATCTTTTCTAATAAATCATCAAGAAAATTACTGTTTTTGGGGTCCTGCGGAGTTGGTAAAACCTCAATTAAAAAAATAATATTTGAATCTGCTTCTTCAGATGAAATTTTAAACAAACCGATGGAACCAACATATGGTTTAATACATTATAAAATCGATTATTTAGATCTTGATCTCGGAATTGCAGATTTGGCAGGACAAGAAATTGAGCATTTTCTACAAGATTCATTTGATTCTGAAATTGATCCTTTTGAATCATGTGATTTGGTAGTGTATGTTTTTGATCCTCCGTATTGGGAGACAAATTCACAAGATATCATTAATCATCTTAAAAAAATTCGAAGTAAATTAAGTAACCTCTTATCAAATTCTGGAAATCCGCATATTTTTGTTTTATGTCATAAAATTGACTTGATTGATCCAAAAAGAATAAATGAGTTCAAGGATACTGTCATAAAATCTTTAAATGTAGATCAAGACAAAATTTTTTTTACAAGTGTCAAGTCTGCTTTCCTTTCTTCTCTTTTTAAAGCAATGCAAGTGATTTTAAGTAATATTTCTGAGAGAGTTAATCAAATCCGAGATGCAATTAAAGCAGAATTAGACGAAAAGAAAAGAATGGGCATAATTCTCCTTCAAGATAATAAAATATTATTAGAAATTTCTACTTCAGATTTACCCGTTTTTTCAGTTATTAATATTATACCAATGATAAAGAGTATTTATAATTTTAGTCGACATTTTATTAAAAAACCAGAATGTTTTTATCTTCAAGTTAATGAGTTTACTGTATTTTGCTCTGAATTGGATGAATTTGGACAGGAGCACATTTTACTTTTTTCACCTGAAACATCAATAAATGAACTACAATCTCTTACAGAAAAACTTAAGGCTAAAGTGAAATTACTGCAAGATATTAACTAATTTTCACCGTTTTTTTTGCTTTTATTGTTTACGTCTTTATTTTTTTGCCCCAATTGTTGTTGATGTTGAAGTTGCTTTTGTTTTTCTTGAAGTGAATTCATAAGTGCATTTTTTAATATTTGAGCTGTTTCTTTTTTTTCTTGATCATTCTGAATATTTTCATTTTTATTTTTGGATATTTCCTGATTTTGTTTCAATTCTGTTAATCGCTTAATTATTTGTTCCTGTTCATTCAGTTTTTTAATTAATTTTTCGTTAACTGTTTTTAATTTCTCAATTTCTTCTTGTAATGAGAGATTATGATTAATTAATTGAATATTATCTGTTACTTTTTTAGTATGAACTTCTTTTTCCCATTTCAACTTTAATTCTTGGTTTTCTTTAATCAAAGGTTGGATTTTTTCTTGGATTTTAAGGATTTTATCTCGGAAATTTTTCATCTTTGTTTGGGTTTCTTTTTGAATTTGGTTATACTTTTCTTCAAGCTCCTTATTGTTATTTTGCAAAATTGAGAGATTCTTATTTATTTCTTTAATCTTTTCATCTCTTGATTGTATTTGTTTTGTCAATTCATCAGTTACTTGTTCCAGTTGATTTTTTAAAAGATCTCTTTCTTCTTGAAGCTGTTGATATTCTTCAAATGTGATCTGACTAGATAATTTAACTCCTTCCTCAAGAGATAATGGTGGAGGTGCAGAAGAAGCAATTGGGAATGGTGCATCTTTATTATGATGATTGATTTGGATATTTTGGTTATGTGAATATTTTTGGTTTGTCTTTCCGTCTGGTATAGAAATTACTGATTCTCGTGAAAGGGGCGCAGGTTTGGGGATATTTACAAATGGTGGTGAATCAATAATTGGAGTTGCATTTACTGGTATTTGATTACTGTTTGGTTGAGAATTATTAGCTGATATTGGCATATTTGAGGGATTCATTGGATTCGGAGGCATATTCTGATTTAAAGGTGTCTGATTATTTGAATATTGTGCTTTTCCTACCATCATTGTTTCATCACTATCTACTTCTTTTAGTTTTTTTGTTCCATCATTTAATATGTTCTCATATGGTGTTTTTTCATCTGAAATTTGATTCTTATTATCAATATCTGTTTTATTTTTAAATGAGATTGCTGTTCTCCCTTTATTACTAAAATCGATTACAGTTTCAAAAGCAAGTTCTTCATCAACTTCACCTTGAATTTTTTTTTGTTTCATTTTTTCTCTAAATTTTTGAACGAGATCGCTCTCCTTCGGTCTTTCTTTTATAATTTTTGATGATGATTTTGATTTAGAAAAATCTACATCCGTTTCACCTGTACGCAATGGAGGGAGTGATTTTAATTTTAAAGGATGAATTCCTTTCTTTAAATTTTCTCGAATATAATTGATTTGGCGCTCATGAGCTAAGATTAAACCTTTTTCTTCCATACCAACTAAATTGATATATGCCTGAAATTCTCCGTTATTAGAATTTTCATATACAATTATTTCAGATTTTGTAGGATTTTTAAATTGAAACTTCAAATTATGAAATACATGTAATTCTAATCGTAGACCTGCGATTATTTCTTCAATTTTTGAAAGAATTTCATTTCGAGATTTGATAATTTTTGGAAAGTTTTGATATAAGTATTTTATTATTTCATCAATATCCTTTGGAGCAATAACTTTGCTTGATTTAGCACTTTTGTTTAATAATTTGTCCAAATCCTTCTTTTTTCCTTTATATCTCTTTTTTGGTGGGCTTAAAACTATATATAAAAAGCCAAATCCTGTCTTTGTGGGATATTTTATATAAAAGTCACCAAAACCAGGAGATACTTTTTTCATTTGATCGATCTTCATATAAATTTGGAACATTCTTTCTAATGAGGTGTTAAAATCCATGTTTTATATCAAATCCTTTACTCCTTATTTTCGTGTAATTCCCAATTCTTAATCTAAAATACGGCACAGAATATAAAATAATTTGGATCTGATTGATTTCACCACTTTTATATTTTAAAATTAATTTTATCTTTCATTTTTTTTTGAAATTTCATTTTTTATTAAAAAGATTGCATATTTTTTTAAATTCATCGGATAAATCTTCAATAGGAAGATCTTTGAGAAAATTTAAAAGTACATTTCCATCAGATGGGCTTATTTCTGGAAATGATGAAAGAAATTCTTTAATAAGTTCCGTTTTTGCCTCAGGGTTTTTATTAATTCTATCAAGAAATTTCTTATGAAGAAGATGAGCATCTTTTTGATGGTCGATGTTAAATTCATTTTCCATCATAAAATCAGGAACAAACTCTATCTCAGTAACCCAAGGAGAATTAAATTCAATATTTTTACGATATTCGCGTAAAATTATAGATTCTCGAGTAATAACACTGATTTGATCAGTTAACGATAAAAAATCTTCAATATTAGATTTAAGTTCTTGAATATGTTGTTTCAAATTTTCAAAATCATTCTTCATATATACATCACAATGAAGGAATTAAAAAAAGAATTCATCATCGAGTGAATCTTCAAGAGTTTCATCAAAACTAATATTTATAAAAAGATCATTTTCAAAAATCTCTGAAATTAAATATTTTAATGATTTTTGAACCATTTCCATTGAACGCATACCTAATCCAATTATTTTACTGTTGGAGAAAATCAGAAATGTTCCACCTAATGGTGGTTTAACTATTGCAGCAGGAAATTGCTCTGGCTCATATAAACAATTAGTAAGAGTAATACAAGCTAATTCTAAGTTAACAATTTTGCCTAATCTTGACATAATGACTAAATTTTGAATTTCGGTTGATAAACTGATAAAATTTAATTTACCCTGATTTCGAAGTAGATTTTCCATTTTTTTGGCAATTCTATCGATTTCTTCGTGTTTTTTTAAACCTGTAATTATTGCCTTTCCATTTTTAAATAAAATAATTGATATATTATCAATTTTAAAGAGAACACAAGGAAATCGATTAAGTCGTTTGGCTTCAATATTTTTTTGAAGTTCATCAAAATCAATTTTTGTTTCTTCATTTTCAAATTTCATCTTTGCGAGAACGACAATATTAATTACTTTATAAGGAAAATCCCTTTGTTCGGGTATAATATCTTTTTCTAGATCTCCTTGATAAACATCAATAAGTTTTTTTGAAGGTTGAATTTCAAGCATTTCCATAAATTTTAAACCCCTCTTTAATCCATTTCATATATTTATTTTTAAGACTGCACCATGAAAGGAGCAATTTGTTGTGTACTACTACATGGTAATTTAAGCATATATATTTTTAGGCTAGAAAATATCACTTTTTTATCACCAATTCTGATATAGTACGGGAAAAAAGATTGTTTGGAATTAATTATTAAAAATTCCTTTAAGTTTCATAATGAAGTCGATGGGAGAAGAAGTATAAGATAAGATTTAATTCGTCAGTTCTGGAAAATTATAGAAAAAATATTGGAAATATTTCAAAAAAAAATCTACCATCCTTGAGAATCTACGTTGCCGGTATATTCTACTGTCCAATCTATTTTATATTTGCTTGAATCTAAATGCATTTCATCAATCATTTGGAGAAGTTGGAGCTGAGTTGCTTCTGAAAGGGGGACTCCTTTTTCAATTCGTTCTATTTCAGTTTTATATTCTTTTTCTCCTGCAACAAAAATGTGATCCGCGCCAGGTTGAAGTTTTGCATTTGCACAAGCACGAAGGATATCTCCTGTTGTATGTTTAAATTTTTCTAAATCTTCAAAATGCTCAATATCAATGGCAATAAAGAAATGTCCTAATCTATAAGGTTCAAAAACCTTTTTTCCTCCTTCCATTCGAAATCCCAAACATTTTTGTAAGAAATTAGCAGAAGAGAGTGCTGCTGACATTACTTCAACAAATAATGCATAATTATATCCTTTATATCCTCCTAAATCTTCTCCAGAGCCTCCCAACGGTGTAAGTGCTGCCTTTTTTTCTAACATATCTTTAAGAATTTGTTCTGTATCTATTGGATTTTCTCCTTTTGAATTTATTACCCATCCTTTTACTGCTGGTTTATGTAAGCGTGCATACCATTCTATTTTTCCGCGCTGTGTAATTGATGTTGCATGATCTGCAAACCAATGTCCTCCTGTTGGGGAATAATCAGTAGGAAAAGCAATTGTCAGTGGATTGGTCCCTAACATTGGTTCAACGCTCCAAGTTGGTGCAATGGAAGGTCGAGCATTTGTCCCATTTATCCCAATACATCCTTGTTTAGATGCCATTAAAGAATAATAACCTGCAATTCCATAATGATTTGATTCACCAACAGTAACCATACCAATTCCATATTTTTTTGCTTTATCAATTGCCATTTGCATTGCTTTGTAAGACACAGGTTGACCCATTCCATTATGTGCATTTAATCGGGCAATGGCACCACTATCCCGTTCTATTGTAATTTTTGTTTCAGGTGTCTGCTGTCCTCTTCGAACTCTTGCATAATACATAAATAATCTCCCAACACCATGAGAATCTATTCCACGACGATCTGCTTCATGCAAAACATCTGCACAAATTTGTGCATCTGCGTCAGGTATACCCATTCCTCTAAAGCAGTCATATTCAAATTGCTTTAAATCTTCTAAAGATATTTGTGTATATTTTTCATTATCCATTATATTTTCCTCTATTTTGATTAGTTTTGCTGGGAATGCATTATAATCACTAATAATATTATAATATAGTATTTTCTGATCCCGTTAAAATATAATTACGTTATTTCTTAGTAAAAATGATGAAAAAGAAATGATCATATAAATTAGCATTACAATACTTTTTTAGGAAAAACAATTTCTAAAAATCATCAATTAGAGAAGATCTATTTGAGGATGGGCTATCCTTTGAAATCTTTTTACTATCTTTAAATCATCATTCTTTTCAATTTTGCCATATTGATCGTTAAGTAAAGTATGCCATGCATTTAATGGTTGCCTGATACTTAATCCATTTGTAAGTTTTTCTGTTATATCTTCAACAATTTCATCAATTTTAAAATAATCTTCATTCGTTTCACTAGGATATAAGATAATCAAGGCATAGCGTTGTACTCTTCCTCTTGCATTAGGATCAAATATTTTTATTTTTTTAATTCTAATTGTATATTTTGTCCCATTTTTTGTAGAGATAAATAGTGCTAAATCTTTTGAACGGGAGGAGATACTATCTTGGAGAATGTCATATTGTGCTAATTTGTCAAATATTGTGAAATCAAATGCGATAGCGGCGAATTGTGGTCCTAACTTTTGATGATAATGAGATACTGCGATTCCAATTTCCTTTTCTTTTATCTCCTCTGTTTGCAGATCCACCTCTATCACACCTCTCTTTATAAATTACTGAAAAATACTCCATGTAACCTTAACTAATTCATATTTATATGGATGTTCTATTAATAATTTTTCAAGAAATAATTCAAATCTTTTCATCTTTGGTAACGCTCCAGAAAAAAAAAAGGTGAAAGCGTATTATTTTATTTTAATTTGAAAATGAATAAAAAAATATACTCTTGTAATTATTCTAAAATAGATTCTAATTAAGGATATAATTAAATAAATGGATGAATAAAACCTTCTTTCATCAGCATTTTTGTTGCATTGTGGGCGTCTTTAATTAATTTCTCCGCTGTTTCACGCGCTTCATCTATACTTAAATGAATTCTTGCAAGATTTTGCCTTATTGCCATCTGACCAACTGCTACTGCTTCACGGATGAAGACTTCTATATCATCCATAGTGGGAACAATGTAATCTGCATCTAAACCTTTATCTTCTGCATATTTTGCAAGTTCTTCTGCTGCAGCGATGCACATTTCGTCAGATATGGTTGTTGCTCTAACATCTAATGTTCCTCGGAAAATTCCTGGGAAACCTATGGAGTTATTTACTTGATTTGGAAAATCTGATCTACCTGTGGCTATAACTTTTGCACCAGCTTCTTTTGCATCCCATGGAAAAATTTCAGGAACCGGATTGGCACATGCAAATACTATTGGATCTGTTGCCATTTTAGAAATCCATTCTTTTTTAACAATTCTAGGACCCGGTCTAGAGAGAGAGATTAATACATCAGCACCTTCCAGAGCTTTGGGTAATGTTCCTTGAATCTGTTCTGGATTGCTATTTTGAGCAATCTCAAACTTATAATTGTTAGAGTCCATTAAATCTGGACGATCTTTAAATAAAATTCCCCGCGAATCTACAAATACTGCTTTTTTAGTATCAAATCCTGCTGTTTGAAGTAATCGTTGAATTGCAAAATTGCTGGCACCCACACCGTTAAATACAATTTTAACATCTTTTTTCTTTTTGTTGACAATTTTTATAGCGTTCAGCATCCCTGCTACAGTTACACATGCAGTTCCTTGTTGATCATCATGCCACACAGGAATTTTTACTTCAGGATCTTTCCGAAGATCATCTAAAACTTTAAAGCATTTGGGCTTAGCAATATCTTCTAAATTGATTCCTCCAAAGGTTGGTTGAATCCATTTTACCAGTTGAATGATATTTTCTGCAGACATATCAGGTCCAACGCACATTGGAAAAGCATCAACTCCACCTAAATATTTAAAGAGTAGTGCTTTTCCTTCCATTACTGGAAGACCTGCTTCTGGGCCAATGTTTCCCAATCCAAGCACTCTGGTTCCGTCAGAAACCACTGCGACATAATTCCATTTGCTTGTATGTTGATAAACATTTTGAGGGTGTTCTTTTATATCCAAACATGGAGCAGCAACACCAGGACTATACCAAATTCCAAAATCTTCATAGTTCTGCACTTGACAGCGAGGTAATACTTGCATTTTTCCTTTATAAAATGGATGCATTAATAAAGCTTTTTTCCCAGGTTCTTTCGATTTGCTAATAAGTTGTTCTTTTGTTAATTTTTCCATAAAAGGTAAAAGCAGTCGGGGTTTTTGAAGATTTTTACATTATTTTTTTTCATTTTCTCAAAAATTAAAAGTTCATAAGTAAGATAAATGCAGGAAAGAATATGGAACTTAACAGTATTCTAAAAATAATTATTTTTACTTTCTCAATAATAGTAGGATTTCTTTGTCGCTAGGTAGAAATAAAGAAAAATCCTCAATATTGGTTTATTGGTTCATTTGCTACATTTTATATCTTCAACAATTTGTTTACTCTTCATTACAAAGAAATATCTCCTCAATTGCTAACTATGATAAATTCTCTATCTTTTTTCATTTTTTTTGCTCTAAATCTTAAGTTTACAAGTTAATGATCCGACAAAAATATTTTCTCAAAAATAATTAAAAATTTATCGATGAATACCACTTACAATAAAAAAGTTAGGGGGCATATTTTATTAAACTTTTAGTAAATTCTTTAATTTCAATTTTTTTGCTAATTTTAAGGCCAAACCATCTATAGAGTCTAATTTCCATAATGGAACTGCCTTTGGAGATGTTTTTATCATCAAAACGTGGATAGAACTTAATTCGTCTAACAATTCTTCATAGGAAACTGGAACAGATTTCCTTGTTAGCTTTAAACG